>JBCBZW010000057.1 GCA_039815145.1 Pseudomonadota bacterium | reverse complement strand
GCAGGGTTGCGCACGGGCACAAAGTTCGAGTGCAGGTAGGCGATGTTGCCCTCGGCGTCGGCGAACACGGTGTTGTTCGACGAATTCGTGTGCAGGGCCATGATGCCGAGGTAGTCGTCGAGGTTCATGGCCTTCGTGCGCAGGTAAGACTGCATGAGCGCCCGCATGGGTTGTTCCATCAGCGCCACGCTCACCCAACGCCCTTGCTCGCTCCGTACGACGGGGCCGTGGTGCGTGCGGTAGGTGGTGAAGGTGCGCTCGGCCATGCCCTCGCCCGTGCGGTAGGGCACGGTGATCGTGCGCACCTGCACCGGCAGTTCGCCCTCGCCGTAGCGGTAGGCGAGGCCCTGCTCGCCGGCCACCACCTCCTCGGCGAACTCGTCGATGTTGTCGACGCTGCTCGAGGTGTGCATCCAACCTGCGGTCGGGTTGAAGCCCTGGTAGACGAAGAACTGCCCCCAGGTGAGGGCGCCGTAGGCGTTCAGGCCCTCGGCGCTGGTCACGTGGGCCTCGTGGCGGAAGAAGAACGAGGTGTGCGGGTTGATCAGCAGCAGGGCCGCGTCGTTGGCGCTCTTGGCCGGCGCAATCGCGATGCCGTTGGAGCCCAGCGGCTCGGCCTCGACGCCCGCGGCCTCCGCGGCGCTGGCCGCCAGGCGAATACCGCTGGAGAACGGCGAGTCCACCGGCCCGCGGCGCAGGCGAGCGCGAGCGATCGACGGGGCGACGTCGTAGAACGCGCGCAGGGCCTCGAGGTCGATGCGCTCGATGTCACCCCCGATGCTGCCCTCGCTGAAGGTGAGGGCCATCCAAGGCTCGAAGCGGGTGAGCACGCGCGGGCGCACCTCGGGGTGGGTGTGCAGGTAGAAGTTGAGGCCGTCGGCCCAGGCGTCCATGAGGGCACGCAGGAAGGCGGGGCTCTCGGCGTAGAGGGCGCGCATGTGCTCGGGGTCGATGAAGAGCTTCATGCGCAGGTCGCGCCAGATCTCTGTCTCACCTTCAGCTTCCGCCAGACGGCCCTGGGACAGCAGGAAGTTGTGCTCGATGCGCGGGAAGTCGTCCTCGGCCTGGGCGTACATTAGGGCGAAGACCGCGTCCGCGTCGGTGGGTGCGGCGATGTGCGGCACGCCGAAGTCATCGCGGGTGATCGTGGTGCGGGCGGCACGGGCCCGCCAGCGCTCCAGCGCCGCCTCGTTTGCTGCGTCGCCGTGCGCGTGTGCCTGGCAGACGGCCATCAGTGCCAGCACGGTCACCCCCAGGCGAGTCCTCAGTCCCTTCTCCCTTACCACCAACATTCGCTGTGCTCCTTCCCGTGCATCGGGTCCCCCGTACTATGCCAAGGCGCTTCGCGCAGTGCGCCTCGGATGCCACGCGAAAACGCTTGGATCGGCCTCGGATGGATACGAACGGCGTCGAACGACGCGCGTTACCGGCGTTTCTTTGATACTTTCGCCCAGCAGGTGCCGGCAGGCCCGGCGAGCGTCGAGCGCTGGCGCTGGACCCAACCCAAGAGATCGAAGGAACGCGAACGCATGACGATTGGCACCCCAGCACAAGAACAATGGTCGAACCGAGGCGCCTTCCTGATGGCGTCGATCGGCTTCGCCGTGGGCCTCGGCAACATCTGGCGCTTCCCCTACGTCACGGGGGAAAACGGCGGCGCTGCCTTCGTGCTGATCTACCTCGCGTGTGCCTTCGCCATCGGCGTGCCCATCCTGATCGCCGAACTCATGGTGGGCCGGCGTGGCCAGTCGAGCCCGCCCGGATCGATGAAATCCGTCGCCACCCAGGAGGGCCGCTCCGGCAACTGGCGCCTGGTCGGCGACATGGGCGTGCTCGCCGCCTACATGATCGTGATCACTTACGCAGCCGTGGTCGGCTGGGTGCTCTGGTACCTCTACAAAGCTGCGCTCACAGGCTTCTCGGGCTTCGATGCGGCGGCCGCACAAGCGGAGTTCAGCTCGGTCACCGCCGACCCCTTCGGCATGATCATCTGGACCGTCGCCGGCCTGTTCGTCACCGGCGCCATCGTCTTCGCCGGGGTGAAGAACGGCATCGAGCGCGCCGTCACCATTCTCATGCCCCTGCTGTTCCTGCTGCTGCTCGTGCTGGCGGGCTTCAACATCGCCTTGGGCGGCATGGGCGAGGCACTGACGTGGCTGTTCACGCCGGACTTCAGCAAGATCGACAGCTCCGTGTTCCTGGTCGCCATCGGTCAGGCCTTCTTCTCCATCGGCGTGGCCATGGGCGGCATGATGACCTTCGGGTCCTACCTGCCGCGCTCGATCTCGATTCCCGGTTCCACCCTGATCGTGGTAGGCGCGGACACCATGGTGGCGCTCCTGGCGGGCCTGGTGATCTTCCCGATCGTCTTCAACAACGGCCTGTCACCGGACGCCGGCGCCGGCCTGATCTTCCAGACCCTGCCCGTCGCCTTCGCCACCATGCCCTTTGGCTACGTCTTCTCGATCATGTTCTTCCTGCTCCTCGCCGTGGCCGGCATCACCTCCATGGTGGGCCTGATCGAGACCACCGTGAGTTGGGTGGAGGATCAGTACGGCATGTCGCGCCACAACAGCGTGTTCCTGGTGGTGGGCTCCGTGGCGGCCTTCGCCGTGGTCAGCGTGCTGGGCTACAACGTGCTCGCCGACGTGAGCTTGCTCGGCAAGGGCCTCAACGACCTCGCCGACTACATCTCCAACCAGATCCTGCTGCCCTTGGGTGGCCTGCTGATCGCCGTGTTCGTGGCCTGGCGCGTCTCCAAGCGCACGAGCGTGGACGAGTTGGGCCTTGGCGACGGCCCCGCCTTCAACCTGTGGCACTTCCTGCTGCGCTTCATCGTGCCGCCCGCCGTGGCGATCATCTTCATCACCGGCATCGGCGGCTAAGGCGACGGCCGGGCGGGCGGGCGGGACGCTCGCGCGTCCCGCCTCCACCATCACCTTCACCTAACGATACGACTAGCTCGCACCACCGGCGACCCGAGGCGAGCGTCCTACCGCTCAGGGAAACCCCTTAGCCGCTGAGGCGGGATTCCCTCACCGTCCGTCGGTATTGTTTACATACGACGATTTGGCGACACCCCACGGTGGCCGATGCTCCCTGCTACAACAGGGCTCTCCGCGCTCTGGCGCAGTACTTGCTTACCATAAGCGCGGTTTTGCAAAACCCGAATAACAACGAGCATTGGAAAGGATCGTCGATGTCCCGCACACCCACTTCATTTGGCGTTGCCGTCTTCGCCACCCTCGCCCTGCTACTGGGCGCCCAGGTCACCCACGCCACGCCTGTCACCCTGACCTTCGATGAGTTCAGCGTCGGCCAGCTGGACGGCACCACCGTGTATGAGCCCTTCGGCATCACGGACTTCGAGAACGTCTCGCAGACGGTGAGCTCCCTGTTCATCGACGGCGTAGGCATCACCAACGCGCCCGGCACCACCGGCGCGATCGACTTCGCGAGCGTGGTGACGGACATCAGTTTCAGCTGGGTCACCTCCGGCGCCGGCGTCAACTTCATGGCCGAGGCCTTCGACACGGCCGGCAACCTGCTCGACACCTTCTTCTTCGATGGCTCGAACACCTCCGAAGCCCAGGTGGGCATCGGCTCGTTGGCGGGTTTGGACGTCGCGCGCATAGAGTTCCAGGACGGCGCCGCCCAGGTGGCGATCGACACCCTGAGCTACGTGATCGTCGGTAACGTCGGCGTGGCCGAGCCTGGCGTCCTGGCCTTGTTCGGCTTGGGACTCTGCGGCCTGGGCGCGGCGACGCGCCGCCAGCGGGCAGCCACCGCCTGAGGCATCTTCGGCTCCTCGCCGTCGCGCCGGTCTGATCGCGGACCGGCGCGATGCGCCTCCGGCCCGGCCGCGGCGCTGGGCAACACGGTGAACGCTCCCACATAATCCGCCCATGGCAGACACGCTGGGCGATCAGATCGCGCGCATCGTTGACGGCGACCGCAAGGCCATCGCCTGGCTCTACGACACCTTCGCCCCGGTGTTGTTTCGACGTCTACGCGCCCGCTACGGATTCCCCGGCGGTCTCGACGCGCAGGAACTCCTGCACGACGCCTTCGTCTTCTTCCTACAGCACGACGCGCGCGTACTGACCCAGTTCCTCGAGCGAACCGACGGCGACGAACGCACCCACGATGCCCTGGCACGGCACCTGTGGGACCTGGCCTGCGGCGTGGCCAGCAACCGCCGCCGCGAGCGTACCCGGCGCCCGGAAGTGGCCCTGATCGACGCCGACGCCATCGGCGACAACGGCGACCCCGCCGAGTACTCGCTCAAGGAGGACATGCTCCTGCGCCTTGACGACTGCCTGCGCCAGCGCAACCCACGCGTCTACCTCTACTTCACCCTGCGCTACCTCGACGGCCTCAGCCCGGAACAGATCGCCGAGAGCACCGGCTGGTCGCGCAAGGCCACGTACAAGCTGCGCCAGGCCTTGAACGACGCGGTCAGCGAGTGCGCCGAGCAACTGCACCTGTCCTCGTGAGGCGTGCCACACCGGTGCTGGCGCTGGCCGCGCTGGGCGTCGCCTGCACGGATTCGCCGACGCCGCTGCTCACCGACGACACCGCCATCACCCTGCGCGATCACGCGGAACTGCTCGTCAGCGACGGCGGCGACGCCGTGCTGCCCCTGCACCTGGGGCGCGGCGACACCGCACCCCTCACCCTGTGCCTGGCCCCACCCGCCAGCGTCGACACCAGCGAGTGGCAAGCCCGCCTCCATCTCGACGGCACACCGGCGCCTCCCGAGTTTTCCCCGCCGACCACCCGCCTCGGCGCCACCCTGTGCTTCACGGCGGGTGCGCTGACGTGGGATCGCGAAGGCAGGACGGCGCTCTGCGCGGAACTCGAGGATCGCTACGACGGCACCCGCCAACGCGTGCCCTGCCAACCGCTGTTCCACCGCCACGAGGACAGCACTCGCACCGACCTCACCGACGCTTTCACCGCCGTGCTATCGAGCAGCCGCGCCCAGGCCGACACCGGCACCGTGGCGCAGCTGCGCGAGCTGCAAGCCCGCGCCCGCCCCTACCCGCTGCTGCGCACACGTTTGCGTCTGGTGGCGAGCTTCTTCTCGAGGCGCAGCGGCGATCTCACACTTCGCGAGAGCGCCCGCCGCGACCTGGCCGAGACGCCTGCGTGGCTGAACGCCCCCGTCGCCCTCGCCTGGAATGCCCAGTGGCGCTACGAACACGCGGCCCTCGCCCTCGAGGGGCCGGCAGACCTCCAGCAGGCGTGGATCGACCTGCGCGACGCGGAGCGCGCCTATCGCGCCATCGCCCACCCGAAGACGATTACCGCGGCCATGAAGCGCAGTGAAGTGCTCACGCGTCTCGGCAACGCGGCCGACGCCACCCACCGCCTGGACGCCGCGATCAGGGACTGCGAGACCGCCCAGTGCGACCAGCGCCTGCTGCCCTACGCGCGCAACACGCTCGCCTGGTCGCTCCTCATGCAAACCGACCCCGACGCCTCCACCCTGGCGCGCGTAAAGGAGATCCTCGCCGACGCCCTCGCCACCCAGGGCGATGAGAACCCTCTGGAAAGAGCGAATATTCTTATTAACCTATCCCTGCACGCGGTGCGGGCCAGCACCCCGTGGCGACCCTATCTCGACGAAGCGCTCGCGCTGCTCGACGCCACCCCGAATGGCACATCCGGCCGCGCCGGCGCCCTGCGCGAGTGGGCCACCCTGGTCGAGGCTGTGGACGCCCGGCAACGCGGCGATGCGCAACGCGTGCAGACCCTGGCTCGACCGCTCGCCGGCACCTCCCCCCAACCGCGCGTGGCGGCGTGGGCCTTCAGCCTGCTCGGGCAGGTGGCCCGCGAGCGTGACGCGTTGGACGAGGCCGCCAGCGCCTTCGAAGCAGCCCTCATCCTCCACACCCAGCGCGATGCCGGCGGCACCACGGCCAGCGCCAGCGCGCCGGGCCGATGGGCGGACGATGTGTACCGTGCCGCGCGGGTGGCGGTGGAGCGGGGCTATCCGCAGCAGGCCTGGCAGTTGCTCGCCACCCTGGACGAGGCGCTCGCGAGCACCCCCTGCCCCCCGCTCGAGGATCGATCCGATCAGGCGCGGGTGAACTATCTGCTCGGCGAGCTCGCCACCCTGCAGGCGCCGGCGTCCGCGAGCCGACGCGCGCAACAAGCCAGCTCGCGCCGCGTCCTCCTGGATGAACTCCAGCAGCTTTCGCGCAGCAGCTGCCCCGACGTTGCCGCGACCACCACCGCAGACACCACGGCGCAACTGCGCGCCTTCGCCCTGCCCGACGAAGTCATCATCCTCCAACGTCAGGGCGATGGTGGCGTACGCCCGTACCGGCGCACGCCGCTCGAAAGAGCAACGCTCAGATCTCACCTAGCGAGTATCGAAGGCGCGATGGAACGCGGTGTGGATGACACCACCTGGCGAACCCTCACGCGCCCCCTCGCTGAAGCGCTCGCTCCCAACCCCCAGGACTTTCCCGCCGACGCTCCTCTACACATCGCGTTGCACGGCCCCTTGCAGCGTGTGCCCCTGGAGGCCCTGCCGGTGAGCCCTTCAGCGGCATCGCCTTGGCTTGCCGACACACTCACGGTAGCCCTGCGACCTGCCGGCACCCGACGGGGGCGTCGACCAGCAACCGATCAAGCGCGCAGGCCGCTGTTCATCGTCAACCCGAGCGCCGACCTGCGCGCCGCCGCCAACGCCGCGCCTCGCTACCGCCAGTGGTTCCCGCAAGCGCTGGTCCTGAGCGAAGCAGCCGCTCGCTACCCGCAGGTCACCGACGCGCTGCCCCACGCGGACTTCATCCACGTCGACGCCCATGCCACCTACGACCCCGCCTTTCCGGGCCTCTCCCAGATTCGCCTGGCCGGGGAACGGGGCCTGCTGGCGGAGGATCTCGAACGCGCGGAAGCGCCCTACGCCTTCGTCAACCTGAGCGCCTGCGACTCCGGTCGCTGGCCCGAATCCGCCGGTACGGGCGTCTACGGCCTCGGCGGCGCGGTGGCGCGCGCCAGCGCCGCGTGGGTGATCGCCGCCCGTGCGCCCCTCGCCGATGCAGTGGCCGCCACGCTCAACGACAGCTTCTACCAACGGCTGCGCGACGGCGCCGACCCGGTCTCGGCCTACCGCCAGGCCCATGCACGGGTCAGGCAGGCGCACCCGGCCTCACGCTGGAGCCCGCTGATGCTGTTGGGCGGCGCCGGGGGGCAAAGCGACGCCGTGCAGACTCCATGACCATTAGAAGGGGCGTGTAAACGCCAGGAGATGGATCGATGAAGCCGAACACACTGCTCTGGCAACTCACCCAGCGGGTGAGGGGTCCGCGGGCCACGCCCAGGCCCGTGGACGATGCCACGCTCATCGCCTTCCGCGAGGGGGCGCTGTCCGCCGCCGAGCAAACCCAGGTGGAACAGTGGCTTGCCGACAACCCCGACGCGCGCGCACGCCTCGCCACGCTCGCGGGCGTAGTCACCGATCCGGCCCCGGACGCGGTGCGCGACCGGCTGCTCAGCGCGGGTCAGCCGGAGCCCGTCGCCGTCGCCGCCGAGGCAGAGGCGGCCCCGGGACAAACCCGCGGGCGCTGGGCGCTGGCGGCGGCCGTGCTGGGCATGGCCATCCTCCTGCCCTTCTTGACGCGCCAGGGCACGGTCGAGCCGTGGGTGGGCGACGCCGCCTTCGAGGTGAGCGTCGAAGCGCTCGCCACCACCCGCGCGACGGCCGAGCCAACCACGGACCTGTCGACGCCGATCAACGCGTACCCGGACACCCGCTTGACCATCACCGTGCAGGCCGCGGCGGGGGCCCGCGACGGCGTCGAGTACGGCGTGTTCCTAGAGGACGCGAGCGGCCGACTCGTCGCCATCGAGACGGGTGTGGAGATCACCCCCTATCGCGGCGCTGCCACCCTGAGCGCGTCCGCCCGCACCCTGGTCGCAGAGCAGCCTGGCGTCCGTACCCTGTGGGTGGTCGTCGCGGAGGAGGGCGCCATGCCTCAGCCACACGCTACGGCGCAACCAGAACAACACTTGAACGGCCCGCGCAGTCGCGCCTACCGCTTGCAACTGCAACTGCTACCGCAGGAGGCGCCCTAGTGGGCTCCAGCAGCTGATTCAGTGGCGGTGGTGCGAATCGACCGTCGCACCCAGCGAGCGTAAGCGCGATCTGCGACACCCCGGTCTGTCGCAAGATCGCGCCCTCGCGCGACGGTCGATCCGCACACCGCGCTGGATCAGCTGCTGGAGTCCACCCAAGCTCCACCTGCAGGGCATTGACGACAAGGAAGTTGACGATGACAACCAGCATCTTGCACGCCCGGCAACGCCTGCCCTCGGCGATCGTGGCCACAACACTGATCGCTGCAAGCGCCCCAGCGCTGGCGGGCACCCCGTGGGCCCTGTTCGAGCGCAGTTGCCCCCGCGGCACCTCGAGCCTCGAAGTGCCCTGCGGCAACCTCGGGGTCTACCACTTCGTCGACGTGGTCGCCCCCGCCGGCTGCACCGCCTTGGACACGGGCGTGGACGAGAACACCGCCTACCCCGCCCCGCGCCAGGCGCAGGAGGCCGGCGGCGTCGGTCACGTCGGCGTCCTCGGCGGGCAGCAGCGGGCACAGCTACCCGGTCGCTTAGGCGACCCCAACCCGTTGGAGACTCCCTGGATCGCTGTCGTCGACTTCGACTCGGAACACGGCGCCAGCACCCACTGGTTGGCGGACACGATGGCCGGTCCTGCCGTTCGTGCCGAACTCTTCCTCCTCGACGATCCCGCCCTGGACGCCCTCGGCGAGACCGTGACGGACCTGCACGTGTTGGCCGCGACCTGCCGCGTGGCCGAGGCCGTGGATCAGGAAGGCCGTCCGCCGCCCATCACGCTGAACATGAGCTTCGGTCGCGCCGCCCAGCACGACGACGCCCGCGACGCGAACACCTGCGCACGCGATCGCGCCTCGTGCCAGGTATCACGCGTGCTACAGCACCTGGATGACAAGGGCACGATCGAGGTGGCTGCCGCCGGCAACCACAAGGGGGAGACCTACCCCGCTGCCCTGCGTGGGGTCATCGACACCGGAATGCTCGACCTCAACCAGTTCTTCGCCGAATCGACCGCGGCGGGTGCCTGGGAGAGCCCCTCGCCGACGCGCGCGCTGATTCCGGGCAACGCCCTGTGCCTGCGCGGCGGTTGGCCCGCGCCCGGCGGCTCGTCCTACTCGAGCGCCCTGCTCGCGGGCTGGCTGGCCAACCTCGCAACCGAAGGGATCGACGTCGGCGCGAACACCCAGTCCGCCGCTCCCTACGAGCCGCGCTACGACGCCCAGCAGGCGTGCTACGTGCTCGCGCGCGGCGACGACACCTACGGCACCTGCAACCACGTCGCCGGCACCCTGTTCAACGGCATCGAACACGACGGCTTCGGTCGCTGCTGGCACGGCAGCCGTCCCAACATGATCCACAGCGATCCGCTCGGCGACGCTGAACAGGCGCTGGCCATCACCCCCTTCGATCAATGGGTGGCAGGCAATGGCCCACTCCCCGAATCCGATCCGTGCGTGCCCTGCGTGGGCAACCTGTTTGGCCCCCAGAGCGACCAGGACCTGTCGATCAACATGTCCCAGTCCGGCGCCATCGCCGACGGGCTAGTCCTCGACAAGGTGTACCTGCGCGCGGACCAGGACTTCTTCCCCCTGCCCCTCGCCAGCACCCAGCTCGGCTGGATCGCGGCAGGCCTGGTCAGCGAGCTCGTGCTGCCCTCGTGGGGATCGGTGGCCGGCGATGCCGACTCGAGCTCCCTCATCTTCGTCATGCGCACGCCGGGGCAGAGCAACTGCGACGCACCGCCCACGCCAGGCTGCCTGTGGACCTCGAGCGCCCTCTACATCGCCCAATGATGGCGACTAGGGGCAAACACCGGACCTACAGGACTCCCCTTAGGAATGGAGGCCTGCACCAGGCGGTCACCTAGTAAAATAGATCGTTGCCATGGTCTCCGTGCCCGGAACGCGCGAGCGTTCCGCTTACGACCTTTAGGGGGAGATCATGAAACGGAACTTCGCGCACCGATTGGCGGGCGCGGGCGCAGCGCTCGCTGTTTGCCTATCGCTGACCACACCACCGCCCGCTGCGGCCCAGGGCCGAACGGACTACTTCAACGTCGAAAGCCCGCAGGTGCACCCGATCGAACTCGTCACGATCGGGGCGCAGGACTTTCTGCTCATCGTCAACACGCCGGACAACGCCCTGGAGATCTGGCGCACGGACGAGTCCGTGCCGGTCGATCAACGCTTCGTGATGCGCTTGCCCGTGGGCCTGGAGCCCGTGTCCGTACGCTGGCACGAGGGCCTCAAGCGCGCCTACGTCGCCAACTTCCTAGGGGATTCGATCACTGCCATCTCCCTCGCCCGCGACCCCAGCAACTTCGTCCGGGCGACGCTGATCACCACGCAGCAGGTGACCGACGCACCGCTCGACATGGCCTTCGCCACCGTCGATGACCAGGGCACACCGCGCGATATCGTGGTGGTCACCCACATGACCCTCGATGCGATCAGCAAGCTCACCGCCCAGGACTTGCTGCCTGTAGCGCCCGGCGACGAGCGCCTGGACGCAGTGGTCAGCGCCGGCGTCGACCTCGACTTCGACGCCAACGGAGAGGTCGACGACATCGCGCTGAAGGAGCCACGCACCGCCCAGGTCGCCTGCGATCGCCTGTTCGTGATCGGCCACAAGGGCGGCAACACCGTGCGCTACGACTTCGATCTCTACACCGAAGACCTCACAGGCGGCGCGAAGAGCGCTCTCGGTGGCCTGGGCTCGCAGAACACCAACATGGCCCTCGGGCCCAACGAGGAGCTGTTCGTGGTCGGCGCCATGGCCAGCAACGAGCTGCGCGACGAAGACCAGGTGGCCGCCGCGCCCACCGGCTTCGTGCAGAGCATGTTCTACCTGGTGGAGAACCCCTGCAGCGACGATCCCGTGGTGCATGCCCGGGACGTCAACGAGGAGGTCGCCGCCCTGCCGATCGGCAACTTGGGCCCCGATGGTCGACGACTGGATCCCTTCATTGATCCACACCCCATCACCCGCCCGGTGGAAAAGGGCAACGCCCTCGCCTACCTGACGGACGTCGTGCCCTTCGCCCCGGACGACTCGCTGAAGAAGGTGTTCTTCACCGCTTTCAGCAGCGACCGCATCGGCGTCATCGAACCCAACCCCGCGGTAAACCCGGTGAACTGGCCCCTGCGCCGCATCGATATCAGCCCGCTGATCGCGAGCCATGCGGGCCCGCGAGGCTTGGCGCTTCGCGGCGGCGATGACCCGCGCCTCTACGTACTTAATCGCATCGACAACTCCGTGACCATCATCGATGCGGCGACGGAGACGGTGCTGGATGCCTTCGCCCTCGCCGCGGACCCCACGCCGAGCTACATCACTGAGGGCCGCCGCTTCCTCTACGACGCGCGCCTCTCCGGTAACGGCTTCGTCAGCTGTGCGAGCTGCCACCACGACGGTCGCACGGACGGTCTGGCCTGGGATCTGGGCGACGGCAACGCGGTCGACATCCCGCCTGAGCTGCTCCCACCTGGGGACAACTTCCCCACCCAATTCGACGCCGACAAGGACTTCATGGTGACCCAGTCCCTCGAAGGCCTGTTGAACTTCGAGGTGGCACCGGACAGCCAGGAGTTGTTCACCAACGCGCCCTACCACTGGCGCGGCGATCGCGTCGACTTCGTCGCCTTCCAGGGCGCATTCACCTCGTTGCTAGGCGGCGATGGCGTATCCGATCACGAGATGGAGGCGTTCGAGGAGTTCATTAACTCCGTCCAGTACGCGCCGAATCCCAAGCAACCGCGCAACCGCATCCCCTCTGGCGAACTCGGTGACCCTGACAACAACAACACGCTGGTCGTCGACGGCAGCGGGGCCATGTTGGGGCTGAAGTTCTATCACATCGTCGTCGCGTCCGGTAACAGCTGCGCTGGCTGCCACGCCTTGCCCGAAGGCAGCGACAACGTGATCACCGAGAACATCGGTGGCGTCAATCCACACCCCTTGCAGGATCCGCCATTTACCGTGTTTGGCGATGCGAAGGTGATGGAGACGGCCGCGATGCGCATGCTGTTCCAGAAGGAGGCGCGGCTGGATCGCGATGGCTCATCGCAGTTCGAGGACTCGCCGATCACGGGCTACGAGGGCGTCATGCACACGGGCCTTCTGAACCCCACGCTCTCCGACGTCTACAACGGCGTGGCCTCGATGAACGCCTTCAACACCACGTTCTTCAGCGGCCGTTTCTGCTTACCCGGCGTGCAGTACTGTGAAAGCCTCGAGGCGCTGATGGAGTTCGTGCACCAGTTCGACAGCGGCGTGGGACCGATGGTCGGCCGCGCCCTCACGGTGACGCCGACCAACCGTACGGACCCCGCGCTGCTCGCCGACGTGGACGATCTGGAAGCGGAGGCGGCGCGGGCCAACGCCGGCGTGAGCGCCCAGCTGTGGGCCGGTGGCGTGGTGCGTGGCTTCTGGTTCGACCTGACGAGCTCCCCCCCGGCGTACCGCGAAGAGCCGACCGGCCTCACCGTGGACCGAATCACCTTGTTGGGTATGGTGAGCGGCACGCGTGATCGGCTCGTGCTGCAGGGCGTACCCTTAGGGACCGAACGTCGCGTGGCTGATCCGAGCGGACTCCCCAGCCCGCTCACGGGCCCCACCCCCGCCAACGTGCGTCTGCAGCCGATGGTGACCAACACGGGCTACGCGGAGGTGCCTAAGTTCACCACCCTGTGGGACGGGGCGCCGGGGTTCAACGGCACCCACGGCCACTCCGTGCGCGTGTACCAATGGGGCTTGCTCAACGACGCACCGAACGGCTATGGCCTGTGCACCCTGCGCCACGAGGCACCGCGCCGGTTCCGGGTGAGCGGCGAGGACATCCGCCACGGCGCCGCGTTGGAGCTGTACGTGCACGACAGCGACACGGCCGGCCCGCCCGTGGTGACTCTGCGTCCTGACGACCCCGGCCAGGTGCCCTTGCGGCCGATCGTGTTGCCGCTCCACCCCACGGATCAACGGGACGATGAGGGTGCCCTGATCTGGGAGTCGGCTGCCGAGATGGAACCCCTGCTGTTCTACCGCCTGATGGTCGGGCGCCCGGATCAGTCCCTGTTCCCGGGCACGATGAAGGGAGTCACCGATCTCGACTATCAGCTGAATATCCAGGTGGAGAACACGCCTGGGCTGTTCGATCCGCCCAGCTGGAATCAGCACTACGTGCGGGTGGTGAACGCGGATGGCACGCGGATCGATGGGGGGTGGCAGCGCCTGATGATCGAGCCCGGGCCGTTGTGTCCGTAAGCGTCCGAGCATAATTCGAGGGAGCGAGGCGGCCGAGTGCCGCCTCGCTTCGTTTTTGCGCTCTATCTTCGATGCGCGTCAGCTCCCACCTGCTGGGTCGTGCTCGCCATGCAATGGCGGAGGCACGGGAGTGTTAGGCTAGGGACCAAGTAAAGCACCTACCCCCTGCCAGAACACAGCCGCCTTCCAGGCGCGCACCATCAGACCACGGAAGGGACCTGATCATGCTCACCCGCCAGGACGTCGTATCTCAACCTCGAAGCAATAGATCCTTGCGCCGCGACATCGGCGCGCTCTTCAAGACACCACGACCCCATGCGTTCGCCATCGGGGTTGCGCTTGTCGCGGCTCAGGCAGCGGCGGGACCTTTCCCACCTGAGTTCGAACTCTCCTCCTTGCGGCCGGAAAACGGCGGCGACGGATCGGAGGGATTCATCATCAACGGCATCGATGAGGCGGACGGCCTGGGGGATGACATCACCTCCGGGGCTGACCTCAACGGCGATGGCATCGACGATATCATCGTCTCCTCCAACCGATTCATCGATGAGCGAGTCAGTGCGACGTTTGTGGTTTTCAGCAGCGCGATCCCGCCCGGTGAACCCGTCTTTGAGGCTTCCTCCTTGCTGGCCGAGAACGGCGGCGACGGCAGTCAGGGATTCATCGTCAGATCCGATCTCGAAGGCGACTACGCGGGCTACAGCCTCGCTGGCATCGATGACCTGAACGGCGATGGCATCGGCGACGTACTCATCGGCGGCCGATTCACCGCTGACCGCCTGGATCGCGGAGAGAGCTACGTGGTATTCGGGCGCGATACAACGGCGGGTGACACCTTCGAGCCTGAGTTGCTGCTCAGCGAGTTGACCCCGGAGACGGGCGGGGACGGCTCGGCTGGCTTCGTCATGAGCGGGGCGGAACGCCAGGACTCGGCCGGCCGCAGCGTGGGAGCCGCGGGTGACATCAATGGTGACGGCATCGCCGACATGATCGTCGGTGCCGTTGACGCCGGCCGCACCTTCCGCCAAGGGGCGGCCTACATCGTGTTCGGGCGGGATACCCCCTTCCCACCTCGCCTAAGACTGCGCCGACTCCTGCCGGCAAGCGGTGGTGATGGCAGCAGCGGGCTGGCCGTCAGGGCGAGAGCCGATACTGAGAGCCTGGGAGATAGTGTTGCCGGTGGAGCGGATATCAATGGTGACGGCACCGTGGACCTGTTGCTCGGTGCCACAGGGGCCTCACCGGACGGAAGTGGTGGCGTATACGTCGTCTTTGGGCGCCCGTCCGATCAGCCGTTCCCGGCGACTATCAACACGGCCACGTTGACGCCTCCGTTCGGCGCAGATCCAAGCGTGGGGTTCTTCATCGATGGTATCGCCTCTGGAGACTTGACGGGCATCGACGTCGCCAACGCGGGGGATGTGAACAACGACGGCGTCGACGACCTTATCGTCGGCGCTCGCGACGCCTCACCAGATGATCGTGACCGGGCCGGCCGAGCCTACGTAGTGTTCGGTCGCCGCGGCCAGGACGGCGGACTCGCCTTCCCGCCGGTGGTTGAACTCGCACAGCTCCTGCCAGAGAGGGGAGGCGATGGTCGCTTCGGGTTCATCCTCAACGGCATCAACGAGGCGGACATGGCAGGGAGCGACGTCGATGGCGGCGTTGATGTCAACGGCGACGGCATTGACGATGTTGTCGTGGCAGCGCCCAACGGTGATCCCTCGGGACGCAATCGCGCCGGGCAGGTGTTCGTGATTTACGGACGCGACACCCAGAACGAGGGCCGCTTCCCACCGATCGTCGAGCTGTCGGATTTACTAGCCGACAACGGTGGCGACGGCAGCCTGGGGTTCGTCCTGAATGGCACTGCGGACGTTACGTTCGCCGGCCGAATCGGCCTCGGGGACGTGAACCACGACGGCGTCGGGGATCTTCTGATCGGCGCCCAGAGCGAAACCCCGGACGATTCTCGGGTGGATGCAGGCCAGGCGTTTATCGTGTATGGCCGCGCAGAGTCAGATTAGCGCGCGCCATCATTACTTCAGACACCTACTGCAAGAGTAAGGCGATAGCCCGGAACTTCGACGCTATCGCCCCGGCGACACGAGGGGCCAGCTCGGCGCTCCCTCGCGCCTCCCAGCAACGCCCCTAGAACGGCGACCCCACATCGACGGTCTCCCACCCGTCCACACCGAAGGTGATCATCGCCTGGTTCCAATCGCGCACGGAGATGCCCGACGCGCCCGGCACGTAGTACCCCTCGCTGCCCGTGATGGTGTGGAAGTCGCCGTCCTCGATGAAGGTGCGGTAGTTGCGTAGGCCTTCCGTGGCGTTGGTGATGGCCTGCATCTTCAGGTACCACTCCAGCGGTATCGCCGGGTCATCCAGCGGCCGGCCGTCGAGGGCTTCCATCAGGGCGTAGAAGTCCACCTGGGTCTGATCGAGGTTGCTGGTGAACATCGCCAGCTTGGCGAACGGCCGGAACTGGGCCAGCTCGGTGAACCAGCCGGGCACGAGGGCCAGGGGCTGGGTGACGAAGGTGGCGAGGAAGTTCTGATCGAGGCCCATGAAGTTGGGCAGGGCGTCGGCGACGCCCCAGTTGGCCGCGTCAGGGGCGTCGGGATCAAACAGGGCCGTGGTGTAGAAGGCCTCGTTCAGCACGCCGATGCCGGCGTCAGCAAGCATACGAAGACGGGCGTTAGGTGCCAGCTCGGCGATGTAGGGGAAGGCGAGCATCGTGCCGTAGGCGCCGGCGCTCGCGCCCATGACCGTGAGGTTGCGCACTTCCTCGAAGTCGACGCCCACCTCATCGCCCTGCGTGCGCAGGTAGTGGAGGACGGAGAGGAAGTTGTCGCTGCCGCGGTGGCGTACGGTCCATTCCAGCGGCGGGAAGGCCAGCGTGTAGGTCGTGTCACGGGCGCCCCAGTGCACATCGCCACTGCAGTAGGGGATGGCCACCTTGGTGTAGTCCGCGTACGGGTTGTCCGGATTATCGGCGGCGAACACGCCGCTCGCTTCGGCGAGCTCTTCCGGCGTCTCATCGACGGTGAGCTGGTAGGTGGAGGCGTTGAGCAACGGGGTGCCCAAGCACGTGTTGGCATCCCAGCAGGCGCCCCCGCCGTCGAGGAAGATCAGCAGGCGTCGCGAGCTGCCGGGCTGCACGAAGAAGGAGTACTGGGTGTCGGCCGCGACGATCTCGCCGTCGACGAAGATGGGGCCGCCCGAACAGCTGGGATCGATGGTCTTCAACTCACCGTTGGGCAGCTCATACTGCATCTCCCCTGATACCGGAATCTGAATCCACTCGTTGGCGGCGAGCGCGGCGGTGCTCATGAGGGTGAGGGCGGCCACGGCCCCGAGGGCCTTCGCATTGGTCGTTGACAGCATCGATGCTCTCCTTGGCAAGTCAGCCAGGGGAACATAGCGGCCCTGCCATGGCGGCTCACGTCGCACTGCGACAATGGATCGACTTCCCCCTACAATAATGCTCGTGCAAGCGCCCGACACCGGGGAACGCTGTCGTCGAGGAACCCTGATTGAGCAACGACAATCCCCGCGCCATCCTGCTCATGGTGGTGTCGATGGCTGCCTTCGCCTTCGAGGACTTCTTCATCAAGAAGGCCTCCTTCGGCCTGCCGATCGGGCAGATCATCCTGATCCTGTCGATCGGCGGCGCGGTGATCTTCGGTACCCTCTGCAAGGTGCGCGGCGCGCCCTTGATCTCCAGGGACTTCGCCCACCCCCTGGTGGTGGCACGCAACGTGGCCGAGGTGCTGGCCACCGTGTGCTACGTGAGCAGCCTCGCCCTCATCCCCCTGTCGCTCCTGGCCGCCATCCTTCAAGCCACGCCGCTGGTGGTGACCGTGGGCGCCGCTCTGTGGCTGAAGGAAGACGTCGGTTGGCGGCGCTGGCTAGCGGTACTGATCGGTCTCGTCGGCGTCTTGATCATCCTGCGCCCGGGCTTCGAAGGGTTCCGCCCGGAGGCCTTGCTGGCACTGCTCGCCACCTTCGGCCTCGCCGCCCGCGATCTGGCCTCGCGCCGCATCCCGGCGACGATCCCATCGCCGCAGCTGGCCTGGTGGGCTTACCTCTGCATGCTGCCGGCGGGCGCAGCCCTCAACGCGTTCACCGGAGGATTCACCCACGCGAGCGGCGAGGCCTGGGGCTTGCTCGCCATGGCGATGATCATCGGGGCCGTCGCTTACGCCAGCCTCATCGCCGCCACGCGTATCGGTGACGTCTCCGCCGTCATCCCCTTCCGCTACTCGCGCTTGATCTTCGCGTTGGCGATCGGCGTGGTCCTGCTCGGCGAACGGCCAGACGCCCTCACGCTGATCGGGGCGGCCATCGTGGTCTCCAGCGGTCTCTACGCCTGGCTGCGCGAGCGTCGCCGCGCCAACGCACCCGCGGCTTAGGCGCCTCCACAGACACCCAGTTCCCAGGACGCCGAGCCGTCCCTGCAAGCTATTGATTTCGGTAGCTTCTCAGCATCTTTGCGGGCAAAAACACGGGCCCGACATCGCGGTTCAATGCCGCACCCGCACAATGAAACGCCGTTGCAACTTCATGCAAATAATTGCAGTGTAAGATTCTCTAGAGAGGTTTATGTCGAAATATTCTCTGTAAGTTGCAATGAAAAAATTTGCAATCATAGACAAAGCATCGGGGGATCAGGGAGATGCGGACACCACTCACGCAACACACGGGTAGGACCGGGGCATGGCGTCGCGGCGCAGCAATCATCGCAGCGCTCGCGCCCTTCGCGCTCTGGGCACACCACAGCTCGGAGCCGGCCAGCGTCGCGATCGCCGGTAGCCTGCAGGCAGCCCTGGGCTGCCCCGCCGACTGGCAGCCGGACTGCGAGGCCACCCACCTGACCTACGACGCGGACGACACGGTCTGGCAGGGCACCTTCACCGTCCCCGCCGGCCAATGGGAATACAAAGCACCGCTGAACGACTCCTGGACGGAGAACTACGGCGACGGTGGCGAACTCGACGGCGCCAACATCGCCCTCGACCTCGCCCAAGAGACGGCCGTGAAGTTCTACTACGACCACGGCACCCACTGGGTCACGGACAACGTCAACTCCCTCATCGCCACCGCCCCCGGCAGCTTCCAGAGCGAACTCGGCTGCGCCAGCGACTGGGACCCGAGCTGCCTGCGCTCCTGGCTGCAGGACCCGGACGGCGATGCCGTCTACACCTTCCAGGCCTACCTGCCCGGCGGCGACTACGAGGCGAAGGTGGCCATCGACGAGAGCTGGGATGAGAACTACGGCGACGGCGGCGTACCCGGCGGCGACAACATCCCCTTCACCGTGCCCGGCGACATCGCCAAGCTCGAGTTCGCCTTCGACAGCACCACCAACCTCCTCACGATTGGCAATGCCCCGCCGCGCCCCGAGCCCACCTCCGTGACCATCGCCGGCAGCCTGCAGGAAGAGCTCGGATGCCCAGGGGACTGGCAGCCGGACTGCGCTGCCACCTACCTCGTGTTCGACGGCGATGACCTCATCTGGCAGAACACCTTCGCCGTGCCCGCCGGCAACTGGGAGTACAAGGCGCCGCTGAACGACGCCTGGGACGAGAACTACGGTGACAACGCCGAGTTCAACGGCCCCAACATCCCCTTGAACCTCGAGCAGGCGGCGGACGTGAAGTTCTACTTCGACCGCGGCACCAACTGGGTCACCAGCAACGTCAACGCCGTCATCGCCACGGTGCCCGGCAGCTTCCAGAGTGAACTCGGCTGCCCGGGCGATTGGGATCCGAGCTGCCTGCGCTCCTGGCTCAAGGACCCGGACGGCGACGGCACGTACAGCTTCTCAGCCACCCTCCCCGCCGGCGACTACGAAGCGAAGGTGGCCATCGACGAGAGCTGGGATGAGAACTACGGCGACGGCGGCGTACCCGGCGGCGACAACATCCCCTTCACCGTGCCAGCGCCCCTGGCCGAGGTGTTCTTCACCTACGACCCGAACACCAACATCCTCGAGATCGGCCTGGAGGAAGGCGGCCCGATCGGCAGCCTCGCCCGCGCCACCGCCCACTGGGTGAGCGAAGACACGATCGCCTGGAACACGGGCAGCGCCGCCGACACCTATCAACTTCACTATGCCAGCACCGGCGGCATGAGCACGGACGCGGAGGGGGTGACGGGCGCCGAGGGCGCGCTGACCCTCACCTTCGATCCGAACGGCCTGCCCGACGTGGTGCAAGAGAAGTTCCCGCACCTGGCGGGCTACAGCGCCCTGAAGCTCGCCCCGGGAGACCTGGCCCAGGTGCCGACGCTGCTCAAGGGGCAGATCGCCCTCTCCGTGGCGGACGATGAGCTACGCCCCTTCGACGCCACCAGCTTGCAGCTGCCCGGCGTGCTGGACGACCTCTACACCTACGACGGCGCTCTGGGGCCGCAGTTCAGCGGTGACGGCACCCCCTCCCTGCGCCTGTGGGCCCCCACGGCCAAGCAGGTGAGCCTGGTGCTCTACGACAGCGCCGATCCCGGCGCCGGCGGCACGCCCTTAGGCATGACCAACGACCCCGCCACCGGCACCTGGAGCATCACCGGCAGCGCCGACTGGGTCGGTCAGTACTACCTCTACGACGTGGAGGTGTTCGTGCCGTCCACGGGCGACGTCGAGCACAACCTCGTCACCGACCCCTACTCCCTCGGCCTCTCGATGGACAGCCAGCGCAGTCTGCTGGTGGATCTCACCGCCCCCAGCACGACGCCCGAAGGCTGGTTCACCTACGAGAAGCCATCGCTGGCGGCGCCGGAAGACATCGTGATCTACGAGCTGCACGTGCGCGACTTCTCCGTCAACGATCTGACCGTGCCGACCGAGGCGCGCGGCACCTTCGCCGCCTTCGAGTACAAGAGCACCGCGGGCGCCAACCACCTGCAGGTACTGGCCGAATCGGGCCTCACGCACGTACACCTGCTGCCCGTGTTCGACATCGCGAGCGTCGGCGAGGACAAGAGCGCCTGGCAGGCGCCGGATCCCGCGGACCTCGCCCTGCTGCCGCCGGACTCGGACCAGCAGCAGGCCGCCGTGGCGCAGACCGCCGACCAGGACGGCTTCAACTGGGGCTACGACCCCTGGCACTACACGGTGCCCGAGGGCAGCTACGCCACGGACCCGAACGGCATCGCACGCACCCTCGAGTTCCGCGCCATGGTGCGCATGCTCAACGACGCTGGCCTGCGCGTGATCATGGATGTGGTCTACAACCACACCAACGCGTCAGGTCAGAACGCCAAGTCGGTCCTCGACCGCGTGGTGCCCGGCTACTACCACCGCCTGAACGCCACCGGCGACATCGAGCGCAGCACCTGCTGTGAGAACACGGCCACCGAGCACGCCATGATGGAGAAGCTCATGGTCGACTCGCTCGTCACCTGGGCCCGCGACTACAAGGTGGACGGCTTCCGCTTCGACCTCATGGGCCACCACTCGAAGGCCAACATGCTGGCCGTGCGCGCGGCCCTCGACGCCCTGACCGTCGAGGAGGACGGCGTGGACGGCAAGTCCATCTACGTCTACGGCGAAGGCTGGAACTTCGGCGAGGTGGCCAACGACGCCCGCTTCGTCCAGGCCACCCAACGCAACATGGCGGGCACCGGCATCGGCACCTTCAGCGATCGCCTGCGCGACGGTGTACGCGGCGGCAACCCCTTCAGCAACGTACGCGATCAGGGCTTCATCAACGGGCTCTACTACGACCCCAACGGTCAGGACCAGGGCGACGCATTGGCCGCCCTCCTGCGCAGCGCCGATTGGCTGCGCATCGGCCTCGCCGGCGACCTCGCCGACTACCTCCTCATCGATGCCAACGGCAACGAGGTGCGCGCCGACGAGGTGGACTACTTCGGCCAGCCCGCCGGCTACACGGCGGACCCGCAGGAGAACATCACCTACGTCTCCGCCCACGACAACGAGACCCTCTTCGACGCCACAGCCCTGAAGGCGCCCACGGCCACCTCGATCGAGGATCGCATGCGCATCCAGCAGCTCGGCAACAGCCTGGTGCTGCTCGGCCAAGGCATCCCCTTCATCCATGCGGGCCAGGAGTTCCTGCGCTCGAAGTCGATGGATCGGGACAGCTTCAACTCGGGCGACTGGTACAACGCCATCGACTGGACCGGCGAGACCACCAACTGGGGCAACGGCCTGCCTGTGGCGGAGAAGAACCAGGACAACTGGGGCATCATGGGTCCGCTCCTCGCCGACCCCCTCCTCGCGCCCCAGGCCGACGATGTGCGCACCACCACGGCGCGCTTCGCGGAACTCCTGCGCATCCGGCGCTCGAGTCCCCTGTTCCGCTTGCAATCCGGCGAGGAAGTGAAGGCTCGCGTTAGCTTCCACAACACAGGCCCTGCTCAGGTGCCGGGACTCATTGTGATGAGCACCGCGGATGCCGAGGGCGACATCGACCTCGCCCGCACGCAGATCGTCACCCTGTTCAACGCGGGGGATGAGGCCGTGAGCTTCCCCTTCGCCCTGGCCGGCGGGGACGGCGAGTACACGCTGCACCCGGTGCAAGCCGAGTCGGATGATCCCGTCGTTCGTACGGCCTACTACGACGTAGCCCTCGCGACCTTCGAGGTGCCGGCCCGCACCACCGCCGTGTTCGTCGTCGCACGGCCCGCCGCGGCGCAGATCGAGGTGCTGATCGGGCGGGTCGACGCACTGGAGGCCGAAGGCGCCCTCGACCAGGGCCCCGCCGCGCTCCTTCGCACCACGCTCGGCGCTGCCCGCGGCAACGTCGAGGCCGAGGAGCTCACCGTGGCGCGGTTCCAACTGCGTTTGGTTGGGCGTCAGGTGCAGCGACTGGTAGACGACGGCCGGCTGGATGAAGCGTTCGGCGCGGATCTCATCGACGGCGTGCGCACGGTGCTCGAGTCGATCAGGTAGCGGTTCCCCTAACCGCTGGGCAAGGGCCGGCAGTCTCCCCCTCGGACTGTCGGCCCGCGTCCACCTGAGCACTCACCCCTCAGGCGACAGCGGCTTGCCGCGCATGTCGAGATCGCCGCGCAGGATGGCGAACACCTCTTGGATGCGCTTCTCCTGCGTGGGCGCCCGCTTCGCACTCGCCACCCGGTAGGCGAGCGCGCGTTGCTTGCCCGAAGTGGATGCCTCCCACAGGGCGCGCATTGTTTGATCTCGCGCCAACGCGTCGCGCAGCAACACCGGCACCTCCACCGCATCTTGATCGGCGATGCGAAAGCGGACGGTCACCGTGTCGCCGACCACCGCGTCGATCCCCTTCAGCAGTTTCTTCGACAGCAGCACGTACCACTCCCCGCGCACGGGGGTGAGGGAGGCCTCCAACGGGTGATCATCCACCTCGCCGCTGATGCGCAGGCGCGGATGCGTCTCGAGGGGCAGCACCGCCTTCAGGGCATCGGGCAGGAAGACCACCGTGTAGCGGTAACGCGCGCTGCCCACGTCGTGGTAGCGGATCGTCGCCTCGAATTCGTGCTCGAAATACAGGGACATCGTCCAGGGGCCGACGGGTCGGGTAATATGCAGCTCAACACTGGCACCCATCATCTCAGGAAGAGCACCGCCCCGTGGAACTGACAGGCAAGATCACCCATGTACTGCCGGAAGTGTCCGGCAACTCCGCCCGCGGCGCCTGGCGCAAGCAGGAGTACGTCATCGAAATCCCCGGCGAGTACCCGAAGCAGGTGTGCTTCATGGTATGGGGCGACAAGATCGACCAGTTTCAGATCCAGGAGGGTCAGGAGCTGACGGTGCACTTCGACCTCGAGAGTCGCGAGTACAACGGGCGCTGGTACACGGACGTGAAGGCCTGGCGCATCCAGCAGGGCGAAGGCGCTCAAGCGAGCAGCCCACCGCCCGCTGCCGCCGAGCCGCCGCCGGCCGCCTCCTCCTCGTTCATCGACGACGACGTCCCCTTCTAGGCCGTCGTCCACTCGGCCGGGGCCGTCGGCCTACACGGCCATCGCGTCGTAGAGGGCCTGGTGGTCCGCCACGATGCGCTCGGCAAGCCCCACGTCCGTCGCCAGGCTGAACTCCCCACGCTGCCAAGAGCCGCCCAGCACCAGTTCGCCGGTGCGCGGGAACATGTAGCGCACGCCACTGCCGCCGCCGATCGTGGCGAAGTCGACTTGGGCGTCCGGTAGCACGAACACCAGCTGCCCCTTCGCCGGCGTCAACTCCTCATCACCGAACAGCTCGCGCGAGCCGAGCCCCGTGCAGTTGAAGATCGTCTGCTCCGGCAGGGCCAGCAACTCCTCAGGCGAGGTGAACTCGCGCACCACGAAGCGGCCACCGGCCAGGCGGATATCGGCCTCCAGCTGGCGCAGGAAGATGGCCGGCTCGATCTGCATGGTCACCACCCGATGGGCGTGCTCGACGGGAAAGGGGTGCTCGCCGGGCAACAGATCCGCCACCGCGGGGAAGAGCTCCGGTAGCTCACGCTCGTAGTAGCTGGGTTGATGCGGGCGATCGCCCAGGTAGTAGTTCTCGAGGAAGCGTACGCCGTAGCGCGAGCCCACGAGGTTCTGGAAGGCGTGGTGGGAGATCCGCGCCGCCCACTGGTAGCGCGCTTCGAAGGCCTCGTCGACGCGGTCGAACTCGAACACGCTGGTCGGCCCCCACTGCCCGGCCGCGATATTGGAGGTGGTATGCCGGGGCATCTGCGCCGTGTAGAGGGTGACCTGCCAGCCGGCATCCTGCAGCAGGCGGGCGGTGGTGAGGCCCATCACGCCCGCACCGATCACCGCGGCCTGCGCCGGGGCTTGCCCCTGCAGCTCGCGGACGGCCAGCGCCGAGCTTCCCCAGGAGAGGGAAATCCCCCCACCGCCGTGACCATAGTTGTGGATGAGGGTCTTCTCGTCGAGGGCTTCCCGGCGCACGACAAAGCCCGACGGACGATAGGGGCGAAGCCCGGCGATCACGCGGACGATGCGCTCGGCACTGACCCTGGGGGCGACGAAGCCGTGGCGAGAGTGGGCGCGTACATAGTTGGCGGCCCCATCATGTGGGGAGCTTGCACAAGCCCCGAGTAAATTCAGCGCCGCGCCACCTGCCACCGCCCCCAGTACGCGACGTCGTGCCGCTCCAGCTACATCATCCAAAGACCGATCCTTCACCGACCAAAACTTCCGTCAGGAGGATAGCAGCCGCCGTAGGCCCCTCGAGACCGCTCAGGGGAATACCTGAGCCGGCGAGACCCGGCTCAAGATTATTGGCCTAGCAACCCAATACGCGGGAGGAAACCTGAGTCAGATCGCACGTTTGTGGACGGCGCGTCCCTAGGATTGACATGACGCAAAGGCCCGCGTGGCCATCGCCAACCCGCTACATCGGAGATCCGAATGGCCAGCCACATACTCCGCCTCCTGCGCCAGATCGGCGTCCGCGGGACGCTGCTTGGACTCGCGGGGCTGGTGTTCGTCCACACCCTGGTCGGAAGCCTTCAGAGCATTCAGCGCGACCGACACCAACTCGAGCTGATCCATGCGGCAGCCGAGTGGAACGAAGCCTTGCAGCCGCTGCGCGACGTCACGCGCCTCATGGCCCTGCACCGCGGACTCACCTCCCGCGTGCTGAACGGCGATGACAGTGCGCGGCCGCCACGCCTCGAAGCCCGCACGAAGATCAAGGCGTTGTTCGCCAGCGCCAAGGCCATGATCCCCGCGGACTCCAGCACCGCCGATGCGCTCAAGCGCTTCGAGCGGCGATGGACCGAGGTGCAGGGAATGACCGACACGCCGGGGCTCGCCCCGCGTGATGTGTTCGGTGCCCACACGCAGTTGATCGCGCGGATTCAGGCAGCGGTGCGCTCCGAACAGAGCCGCGACCTCAACACCCTTCCCCTCTCAGTGATGCTGCTGAGCGAACTGCAGATGGACCTCGGTCAGGCCGCCGAGTACACGGGGCAGATCCGTGGGCTCGGCGCCGGCTACGTGACGAGCGGAGGTGCCAACGCCTCGGTGGTAGGCGACGTCCGCGTGCTGAGCGAATTCGCGAGCGCCCTGGTCAGTGGCATCGAGGAGAACCAGGCCGTCGCCGAACGCGACTCCCTGCGCAAGGGCGTCGGTGATGCGGTGCGTGCCCTGGGGACCTACACCCAACACGCCGGCGACGTCATGGCCGCCCCCGACAGCACCACCGGTGGCGCCTACTTCGATCGTGGCACGCAGGTGATCAAGGGCCTGAGCGCCGCCAACACCACGGTGCGCGAAGTGCTCCTCGAGCAACTGGCGGCGGCGGCGGACGAGGCGGCAGCGGGCGTCACCCGCGGCATCGCCGCAGGCGTGGGCGTGCTCGTGGTGGTCAGCGCTGCGGTGTTCGCCTTTGGTTTCTACCTGTTCGCAGAGCTCGGCGCGGAGCCCGCCGTGGTTCGGCGCATGACCGATCGCATCGCCCGCGGCGATCTCCGCGCGCACGAGACAATCCGCGCACGCCAGGGCATCGTGGTGGCGGTGGATCAGATGCGCGAACAACTCCGCACCACCCTCGAGATGGTGCAGGCGGATGCCAAGTCCCTGGCCCGCGCGTCGGCTGATGTGGCGTCCGCGGCCGAATCCATCGCCGAGGGTGCGCAGAGCCAAGCCGCCCGCGTCGAACACAGCCGCTCGGCGCTGGCCGAGGTACAGGCCGCGATTCGCTCCAACAGCGGCAGCGCAGAACGCACCGACAGTATCGCGCAGGAAACCTCCCGCGACGCCGAGCAGGGCGAAACCACGGTGGCCGAGGCCGTGCGCAGCATGCGTACCATCTCCGACAGCATCACCGTGGTGAAGGAGATCGCCTCGCGCACCAACACCCTGTCGTTGAACGCCGCCATCGAAGCCTCCCGCGCCGGCCGCTACGGCAAGGGCTTCGCGGTGGTCGCCCACGAGATCGGCAAGCTGGCCGAGCGCAGCCAGAAGGCGGCGCTGGAGATCAACGAGCTGGCCCAGGGCTCGGTGAAGACCGCCGAGCAGGTCCAAGGCGTGTTCGCCTCGATCGCCCCCAAGGTGGCGGAAACGGCGGACCGCGTCGGCGAGATCCGCTCCGGCTCGGAGCACCAGAGCGAGTCGACCCACGAGGTGGCGAGCGCGATGGGCGAGCTCCTGTCCGTGGCCCAGTCGAACAGCGACGAGGCGCGCCGACTGGCCGCCACCTCGGAAGATCTGCTCGCGCGCTCATCGTCACTCAACACGCGCGTAGAGAGCTTCCGCTTCGCTTAAGGAATCGCCTCGTTACGCGTCGCCACCCTGCTGACCTGGCGACGCCTGGCGCGCCATCGCCAGCACCGCCTGCAACTGCTCGGCGTCCATCCCACCGGCGTGGCCGTCCTCTCGCGGCGCCACCAGTGCGCTGAACCCATCCCGCTGCCAGCGCCACCCGGCGGGCGCCGGGGGCAGGCTCGCGGCCTGCGCGGCAGGCCACGGCGCCACGTACCAGTAGGCGGCGTCGATGTGTTCGTCGTCAGGCGCCAACCCCACCCCGACGGACTCGAAGGGATCGGCGGCGGTGATGAGCGTGGCGATATCGAAGTGATGGGGCCAAAGCCGTACCGGGGAGGCGTGCGCAGAGGCATCCGCGAGGGCAGTCAGGGCGCGTGAGGCATCCTCGTACAAGATCGCCAGCGACTGCACGGCCTTGGGCGATAGCGCGCGCTCCGCTTCCACATCCGCATCGGGCGCCTCCCCGCTCCACGGCAGCGCGACTTCTAAGCGCGTCCCATCCAGGCCCGCCATGGCCAGCAAGGCAATCACCGCATCGTGGCGCTGGCGTTCGTCGAGATCGGCCAGGGGCACCGTCCGCCCCGCCAGGGTGAGGGCGAGGGTCACCGCGTCGAGTTGTGCCGGGCCGGCGGTACCGAGGGCGTCGGTTTCGAGGGTGCCCTCGCGCCACAGGAGCGCACTGTGGCTGTCATCCTCCCGCGGGTCAGCGAACGCGTAAGCCAAGCGGGCAAGCCATTGGCTGGCCGCGTGGAGGCGGCGGCGAGCAGGGGTGATCAATGACACGGGCGGTTACTCCACAGGGATCGGGAAACGACGTTGACAAGCGCCGAGGCAAGGCGCTCCTGGGACGGCAGGCATTATCCGCGCAGGCCTCCGGCGACGGTCAAGTGCCGCCGGCGCCCGCCTCAGCGCTTAGGCTGCGCTATCGTTAGGGCAGAACTCACGGAAGGATAGCACGTCCAAGCGTACGCCTGACCTCGTAGGAAGATCCGTTGAAGCCAACGATGCGCCCTCCGCCACCGCGCCCCCGCTATACATCAGTGGCTCGCAACACGGGACTCGTTACACTCCTCGCCGCAGCGCTACTCGCCGGCTGCGCCACCTCCCCGCCGCGAGATCCGGACAACATCTGCTCGATCTTCGCCGAGAAACGCAGCTGGCGGAAAGCCGCCCGCAAGTCCGAGCAGCGCTGGGGCACGCCCACGCACGTGCAGATGGCCATCATCTATCAAGAGTCGGCCTTCGAGCACGACGCGAAGCCGGCGCGCAAGAAGCTGTTGGGCCTGGTGCCCTGGAAGCGCCCGTCGGATGCCTACGGTTACGCCCAAGCCCTCGACAGCACCTGGCAGGCCTACAAGAACGACACGGGCCGGCGCTTCGCCGACCGCGACAAGTTCGCCGACGCCATCGACTTCGTCGGCTGGTACACGCACCAGTCCCAGCGCGCCGTCGGCATCTCCAAGTGGGACCCCTACAACCAGTACCTCGCCTACCACGAGGGCGCCGGCGGCTGGAAGCGGGGCACCTACCGCAAGAAGCGCTGGCTGATGGACACGGCCAAACGCGTCGACCAGCGCGCCCGCGAGTGGGGCGCGCAACTCAAACGCTGCTCATAATCCTTAAGGGCGAAACTGCTCCAGGATCTGCGCATCCACCCAATAGATATCATCGCCCCGCGAGAAGAAGAAGTACTTGCCGTCGGGCGTTACCGCGGGGCAGTAGTCGATATCGCTCGAGTTGATCACATCGCCCATGTGCTGACCCTGGCTCCAGCTGCCGTCCTCCTGGCGGAAGCTGATGTAGAGATCGCCGCGCCCGAGACTGTCGGGACGCCCGTTGGATACATGGATCAGCATCGTCTCATCCGCGTCAACGAACACATCGCCCTCGCCGTGCTCGCTGTTGATCGCGGGCCCTAGGTTGACCGGCGGGTCGAAGCGGCCGTCGCGATACTGGGCGCGGTAGGTGTCGAACTGGCCGAGGGTGTCCGCGCGCTCCGTGGTGAAGTAGAGGCTGCCGTCGCCCACCGCCCAGGGGTACAGCTCGTGCGGCGCGCCGTTCAGGTGCGGGCCGAGGGGCTGCGGCGGCAGCAGGCCCTCGCGCGTGCGATCGGCGTACCAGAGGTTGTAGGTCTCGAGCGCGTAGCCCGGCAGGGGGCGCTTGGAAATGAAGTACAAGCGTTGGCCGCCGGGGGCGAAGGACATGTCCACATCCGCGTGTCCCGGGTAGGTGCGAGAGAGCGAGGCCATGGCTGGTGGCGTCCACTCACCCTCACGATTTTGGTAGGTGTAGTGGATCTTGAAGACGCCGTCGAGCTCGCGCGTGAACATGAAGATGCGCATGTCGGGCGAGAACACGGCGTTCAGCTCGCGGGCGTCGTCCAGCGAGATGAGACCGGGAGCGAACACCTGCGGTACGAGCCCCGGCGGCGTTTGGCCCAGGTAAGGCCCCGTGAGCGGCGCGGGCTCCTCCGGCGTTTGCGCAAGGGCGAGGGCTGTGAGCGACGCATACAGCAGCGCACCGAGGATCGTGGAGCGGTGAGTCATGTCAGTCCTTCGAGCGGTGTGAGGGAGCGAATAGTCGAGCGCAGCCTAGCCGATCGACCGGCAGGGCGGAAACGCCCATCCGCGCGAGTGGCGGGGATAGACCATTTTGTGGCGCCAACGCGTAGTAGCTCATGAACGCGGGCCGCTTGGGCCCGTGACGTCGCCACCGAAGGCGCCGCGCGAACAGCACCGGGATGCCATCTATGATCATGAATACGCTCCGAATTCTTCTCCTCTGCGCCCTCTCCATGGGAGCCGCAGCCAACGCCCAGAGCTTCGCGCCCACCGGCGCCACGAACATCGTGGTGAACGGCGAAGCCCTTAGCGCGGAGAAGGCGATGGCGGTGGCCAGTACCCTCGGCCAGGTGATCGCCCCCGGTCGCTACTGGTACGACCACGTGTCAGGCCTTTGGGGCTACGAGGGTGGCCCCGCCGCTGGGCAACTGCCGCCGGGCCTCGACCCCATCGACGCCCCCCTGCGCGCCGACGCCTCCGGCGGGCTCACGCCCGTATTCATCAACGGGCGCGCCCTGCACCCGACGGAAGTGCAGCAACTGATGATGCTCCTCGGCCAGGTCATTCCGGGGCGCTACAGCATGAACGAGCGCTGGCAGGTGGATGTGGAGGGCGGCTCCTTCTCCCCGCCGCTGGTGGACCTTGGCCTGCTGATGGCCGCACGCAACGGCGGCACCCGCACGCGGGCTTACGGCGCCGTCGACACCGGCAACAGCGTGTACCTGCCCGAACTCGGCGGGCGCTCCGGCGGCACGTCGGTGGGGCGCGCGAGCGATGGCTGCACGTATGTGGTGAGTGGTGGCTACTCCACGGAGGTGTGCGACTAGCGCTGCCGCGTACTCAGGGGTGCGCGATGGCGTTGGTGCCACGCGCCCCACAGCCCGAAGGCCAGCAGCGCCAGGGTTGGAGGCTCCGCCACGGTGCCCCTCGCCGTGAATCGCGCGTGGGTCCAGTAGAAGCCCGGTGGGTCCACCACGTCCTCGGGCGAGGCGTTGCAGTCCCCGAGAAACCAGTCCACGCCGCTGTTCAGGGCACACGACGCGTTGTACAGCGATGGGTTGGCGCCGTGCACGAGCACGATGGCGTCGAAGGCAGCTTCTCCGTTGCCGAGCGGCCCCGAGATCCCGGCTCCGTCCAGCAACCCCAGCAGCAGTGAGGTCATCGCATCGGCGCCGGCCTCGTCACCCCAGAAGCGCGGAGGGCCGGCGTCGACGAACTCGTCGAAGGAGGTGAGCTCTAGATCGACGTCGTAGGTGACGTCTTCGAATTCGATGCCTTCAAACCCCGTGACGCAGAGGCTGGCGGCGTCGTTGATGCAGGTGTCCGTGAGCAAGATCGGGGTCGCGTGCGCTGCGACGGCTATCAGCAGCAGCATCGCCAGGCAAAGCACCTGGCGCGCGGGGTATTGGGTCGTCACGTTTGCACTCCATGAGCGTTGTTATCGGGGGCGGTTGATCGGCCCTTGAAGTGCTCTACGCAAACGGCGACTGAATTACGACACATGCAGCACGATGCGCGGCGAGACTGCGGGGCGATCCACCTACCCGCGGCGATCGGCTACTGCACTGCGTCGGGGCTATCCCTCCCTGAGCCTCTCGATTTCTTCGGCGAGGTGGTGGCTTTTGTGCGTATCGGTGACGATCGCCTCCAACACCTGCACGCGCTCGCGCAAGCGCTCGATCTCCGCGTCCCGCTCAGCCAATGCACCCTCGACCATCTTGTTCACCGCTGGCGAGGATGCATCGACATTGCCGGACTCATCGATGCCATGCTTAGCCCGGACCACGGCCACCACGGCCCAGGCGATAATGGCCACGACCGGGATGATGAAAGGAGTATCGAACATTGGGCATTGGCCTCGGTTGCAGGGAGTGTAAGCCTAACTACTCTACCGCGTGTCACGATCGCCCACATGGCGAATGCGAGCACCG
>JBCBZW010000056.1 GCA_039815145.1 Pseudomonadota bacterium | reverse complement strand
GCTCGCCGCCGCACCGGGCGTCAAGGCGGAACACCACGCCGCTGCCGACGACGGTGCCGCGGGACGCCTCACCAACGAGGCCATCTTCGAGGTGAAGCGCTACGAGCCTGCAAAGCCCGAGGCCCTGCAGTGGCTACCCGACGGGGGCTACGCGATGCTCGAAGCCGTGGAGGACCAGGACGAGCAAGACGACGACGAGGATCCACCTAAGGAAATCGTACGCTACGACGCGAAGACCGGCGAGCGCACCGTCCTCGTCAACCTCGCCCAGCTGACGCCGCCCGGCACGGACACGCCGCTGGTCGTCGACGACTACCACTGGAGCGAGGACCGCACCCAGCTCCTCATCTACACCAACAGCCAGAAGGTGTGGCGCCAGAAGACCCGCGGCGACTACTGGGTGCTGTCCTTCGAGAGCGGTAAGTTGCGCCAGCTCGGCGGCATCGCGGAACCGGCGAGCCTGCAGTTCGCCAAGTTCTCCCCGGACGGCCGTCAGGTGGCCTACGCCCGCGATGCGGATGTTTACGTCGAGGATATCGCGTCGGGCGACATCACCCGCCTCACCACCCGTGAGAGCGACGCCCAACTGAACGGCATCACCAGCTGGGCCTACGAGGAGGAGTTCGGCATCCGCGACGGCTTCCGCTGGAGCCCCGACGGCAGCCACATCGCCTTCTGGCAATTCGACACCTCGGGCGTGCGCGACTTCGTCCTCATCAACAACACCGATGAGCTCTACCCCAAGCTCACCCACATCCCCTACCCCAAGGTGGGCGAGACGGTCTCCGCCGCGCGCATCGGCGTAGTGACCGTCGACGGCGGGTCCACCGTGTGGATGGAACTGCCCGGCGATCCGCGCCAGATGTACATCCCGCGCATGGACTTCGCCGGCGAGCGCAGCGACGCGGTGCTGATCCACCACGTCAATCGCAAGCAGGACACCAACACCCTCTACTACGGCGACGCCGCGAGCGGTAAGACGAAGCCCGTCTTCGTCGAACGCGAGAACGAGCACCTCGACGATTTCGCCGACGTGACCTGGCTGGACGGCGGCCGCGCCTTCACATGGATGAGCGAGCGCAGCGGCTGGCGCCACGTACTCCGCGTCTCCAGCGACGGCGGACGCATCCAGGACCTCACCCCCGGGCAGTTCGACGTGGTCGACCTGGTGAAGGTGGATGAGGAGCACAACCGCCTCTACTTCACCGCCTCACCCGACAACGCCACCCAGCGCTACCTCTACCTGGCCCCCCTGGACGGTAAGGGCGCGCCCAAGCGCATCACACCCGCCGACCTCGAAGGCACCAACAGCTACGACATCGCGAAGGACGGCGCGTGGGCAGTACACACCCACTCACGCTTCGATCAACCGGCCCAGTACCACCTCGTCAGCCTTCCCGATCACGAGCGCGCCAGGACGCTGGTTGACAACGCCGAGCTACGCGAGAAGCTCGCCGCCCTCACCCTCGGCCGCCACGAGTTCTTCCGCGTGACCGCGCAGGACGGCGTGCCCCTGGACGGCTTCCTGATGTATCCGCCGGACTTCGATCCCACCAAGCGCTACCCGATTCTGTTCTACGTGTACGGCGAACCCGCCGGCTCCACAGTGGTCGATCAGTGGAAGAACCAGCGCTCGCTCTGGCATCTGCTCATGACCCAACACGGCTACCTGGTGGCCTCGATCGACAACCGCGGCGCCCGCACGCCTCGCGGTCGCGACTGGCGCAAGGCCGTGTACGGGCAGATCGGCATCCTCTCCTCACGAGATCAGGCCGATGCGTTACAGGCGATGCTCGAGCGCTTCGCGTTCATCGACCCGGAGCGCGTGGGCATCTGGGGGCACTCGGGCGGCGGGTCCATGACCCTCAACATGCTGTTCCGCTACCCCGACCTCTACCACGTGGGCGTGTCGCGCGCGCCCGTGCCCGACCAGCGCCTCTACGACGCCATCTACCAGGAGCGCTACTCGGGCCTCCTCGACGACTACGCGGAGGCCTACACCGAGGCCTCGCCCATCACCCACGCCAAGCACCTCAAGGGCAGGCTGCTGCTGGTACACGGCACGGGCGATGACAACGTGCACTACCAGGGCAGCGAGCGGCTGATCAACGAGCTGGTGAAACACAATCGCCGCTTCGAGTTCATGTCGTACCCGAACCGTGATCACCGCATCAACTCCGGCGATGGCACGTCGCTGCATCTGCACGACATGATGACCGCTTACTTCGAGGATCATCTCTGATCGCTCCCACGTAGCCGTGAGGAGGGCGGATTGGAGCGGGTAGATGTTACGTTTTTCTAACGTTTGAACCCGCTCCATTGCACGACCGACCCAGTGGGGTAACTCTTGCGACGCGTGTCGCAGGAGGCGACATCACTGCAATAAGGACGTGCAATCCATGAGATCTTCCAGCTTGCTTCGAACGGCCTGCTGCCTTGCGCTGGCCGTACAGCTGCCAACGGCCCTCGCCCAGACATCCGATTTCCTCAGCACCCAACGATTCGATGGCGCCCCGAACGGCGGCCCCTCGGATCTCCTCACCGGTGATCTCAACAACGACGGTGCGCAGGATGTTGTTCTGATCGAAAACATCGCCGGGGGTTACTCCGCCCATCTCGGCGACGGCAACGGCGACTTCGCGTTGAGCGATTCGAACAGCGTCTTCACCTTCTCACAGGCCGGCGACCTCGCAGACGTCAACGATGACGGCGAGTTGGACATCGTGATCCGCGAGAGCCTCACCAACGATCGCTTTACCGTCTACCTCGGCAATGGCGACGGCACTTTCCGCTTGGACGGCGCGCCCCGTCTCGATCTCATCGATGTGAGCGATTTCGGTCTCGCGGATCTCAACGGTGACGGCAACCCGGAGCTAATCGCCCTCCCCGACTTCAGCTCACTGGCAGTGCTGCCGAGTACGCCTGACGGGGCTCAGGGTGTCTACTGGGGAGAGCCCGCGCTAATCCCTCTCGGCCCCGGTGCCGTGGCCGAGGAGCTGGCACTGGTGGATGTGGATGATGATGGCGATACCGATGTGGTCATCAACTTCTCGCAGCCGAGCCCCACCTACACGATCTTCCTGAACGATGGCGCAGGCGCCCTGGTGGAGGGGCAGTCCTTCGCCGCAGGCGGCTTCGGCGGCACCCGCGCCACCACCGGCGACTTCGACAATGACGGCGTGCTCGATCTGGCCTTCACCTTCGACGGCGGCAACTTCGATTTCATCAGCATTCTGCCGGGCCTCGGCGGCGGCACCTTCGGCCCCGCGGTGAACACGCAGATCAATCAGTTCGGCGTGCTCGAGATCCTGGTCGATGACTTCAACGATGATGGCTTTGCGGACATCGTCGGCCCGGCCTTCATCGACGACAGCCTGCTCTGGATCCCCGGCAACGGTGACTTCACGTTCGGGTCCTTCGTCCTCGGCGGAAGTGGCGGCGCGACCTTCGCTGCGGCCCAGCTCGACGCGAACGCGGACGGCATCGACGATGTCATCTCCATCAACATTTCATCCGATGATTTCGCCGTGCACATCGGCACCGGCGACGCTCGCTTCTTCAACACGCCCCGCACGACTGCGATCGGCGCCCGAGTCGCGCAAATTGCGGCGGGCGATGTCACGGGCGATAGTCGCATCGACGTGATCACGGCCGATTCTTCCTCGGGAAGCCTTTCCATCCTGTCGGACCTGGAGAACGGCGTGTTCACGCAGCGCGAGGTGCTCTCCAACGGCCTCGCACAGCCAACGAGTGTCGCGGTAGCCGACCTCAACGGCGATGGTGCGGACGACCTGGTCGTCGCCGACCTGTCCCTCGACACGGTGTCCGTGTTCCTCGGCGACGGCGCGGGGGGCCTCGGTAGCCCGACCTCCGTATCGGTGTGCGGTGACACGCTGCGCGTAGCCGTTGGCGACCTCAACGGTGACGACAACCTCGACGCGGTGGCTGCCTGCTTCGACGACACGGTGACCGTGCTCATCGGCGATGGCAACGGCGGCCTCACTCCTACCGGCACCTTCCTCGGGGCCGACGACCCTCAGGAGCTACGCTTGGTCGATCTCAACGGCGACGAGGTCCTCGACATCCTCTTGGCAGACTCGGCTCTGGGCGCCTCCGCCGTGCGTGCGCTCTTCGGCAATGGCGACGGCACCTTCGGCCCCGCCACGGCGCTTGTGCCGGGCTCCACCATCGCCACCGTGGCGGCCGGCGATGTGAACGGAGACGGAACGATCGATCTCGCCGTGGGTGATCTCGATCAAGGCCTGCTGGTGGCCATCGGCGTGGGCAGCGGCGCCTTCGACGCGGCCTTCCCCATCGATGGCCCTAGCGCGCCGATCGCGGTCGAGCTATTCGATGCCAACGAGGATGGGTACGACGACGTTCTCGCCATCGAAGCACAGGGCGTAAGCACCGACAAAGCTATCACCGTCACGCCTAGCAACGGCGATGGGTCCTTCGACGCGGCGGATCGCTTCGCGGTCGCCACCGGCGTGGATGCGCCCTTCGCCCAACCCTCAGAGCTGCGCACGCTCACGCTTGCAGACGTCAACGCCGACGGCCGTGCCGACGTACTCGCGGGCTCCGCGGCCGCTGAGTTCGACGGCGTGCTCTCCGTCGACCTCAACCGCTTCGCTCCCCTCGGCGAGGTGGACACGGACGGCGACGGCGTACCCGACTCCGCCGATAACTGCAGCCTGCTGCCCAACCCGGGTCAGCTGGACTCGAACGGCGACGGCTTCGGTAACCGCTGCGATCCGGATCTGAACAACGACAACATCGTCAACCTCGGTGATGTCGCCCTGTTCCGGGACGCCTTCGGCACCGATGATCCGGATGCGGACTTCACCGGTGACGGCATCGTCAATGGGATCGACTTCCGAATCCTGCGCAGCTTCTTCGGCTCTCCCCCGGGGCCGGGTGCGCAGAACTAGCGGCTACCCCCGTGGGCAAGGTACCGGCAGGCGTCGCCGCGACGTGCCGGTGCCTTGTCCCGCGGCTAGGCCTCTTCGAAACGCCGAATCTCTGCCAGGTACGCCTGCGCCCGTGCGAAGTCCTTACCCGCTGCCAGCTCCCGCGCCCGCGCCGCGCGCGCCGGCACGGCCGAGTTGATGGCCCAGCGGTAGACGAGCACCGTCACGGAGGCGCCGATCACACCGAAGCCCACGCTGTACAAGATCCACCCCCTGGGCACGTCGGCGTAGACATCCACCCCGAACAGCCCAAGCCCAAGCAGGCTGATGGGCAGCCAGACCAACCACCACGGCAAGCCGACCAGCCAGCCGTTCTGCACATGGATCTGTTCGAGGCGAGCGATCTGCGCCTGGATCTCCACGACGGGCACGCCGAAATCCAGGCGCCCTAGCTGGCGCAGGGTACGAGCGCCGGTGATGATGAGCGTCAGTGCATACAGGTGCGAGATCACGCCGACGGTCACCAGATGTGGCTCGCCAAGGTGGCTCAGCCAGAACGGCGCGGCGATCACTGCCAGCGCCACTCCACAGATGATCTGCACGCGCTGCCCCCAGTGGAGGGGACGCAGGGTTCGACGGGTGCTGTCGAGGCGGTTTTCCTTCAGCAACGCCAGGTTCAGCTGCCGTTGCGCACTCAGCTCCTGCGTCAGTGCTCGCCAGGCGGTGCGCATGTCATCGAGTTCCATCGTTGTTCTCCTGCGGGTCGCCTTGTTGTTTGGCAGGCGCCTGGTAGGCGCGGATGCGTTGCTTGAGTCGGCTCAACTTGGTGGTCACGTTGCTTGGGCTGATGCCCAACACCTCGGCGATCTCCGTTGCCGTGTGTTCTTCAAGGTAGAGCAGCAGCAGCGCCCGGTTCAGCGGATCTAGGGTGTCCATGAACCGGCTTAGCACCTCGATGCGCTCGTCTTGCTCGCCCGGGATGACCGCCGCCGGATCCCTCGGTTCGACCTCTGGCGGGAGCGGCGTGAAGTGGCGCTCCCGGCGCGTATGGCCGCGCACGTAGGAGATCGCGACGTTCAAGGCGATCCGGTACATCCAGGTGCTGAAGGTCCGTGCGGGGTCGTAGCGGGGAAAGGCCCGCCACAACTGCAGCACGATCTCCTGCTCCAGCTCCTCCCGATCGGCCGCCTGCCAGCAGTAGGACCGCGCAATGCCGTGGATCACGCCAGCATGGCCTTGCACAAGCTCGCCGAAGCGCTGGTGCATGCGCGCCTCCTCGCCAGTCGGCGATTCCTCAGCGTCTCCGGATCGGTTCATGTCGTCGGTCCTTGCCACGTCCACTCGTTCATCCACGCTCGCGTCCTGGTGTGATCCCGTGATTCGCGCGACCGAGGGAATTGTCACACCCCAGATTATGGGGGGGCCCGGACTGGCAAGGGTGCCCCTAGGGTCGGGCACACGTGCCACCGCCGTTGCGGTGCTCCGGCCCCAGGGGCACACTCCTTGATAGGTAAGCTCGGAACGACCCTCAAGGATCAGCCATCATCAACGCTATTCGCTGCGTAGCCCTGCTGCTGCTCTCAATGCTACTAGGCACCGCCAGCCAGGCTGATACGCCGGCGCCCGCACGTCTCGCGGACTTCGCCGAGCGCCCGTTCCTCAACAACCCGGTGCTATCCCCGGATGGGCGACGCGTCGCCGTCCTGGTGCAAAACGGACGAGAGCAGCTGGTCGGCCTGATCGATGTGGATGCTGCCGCGGGCGATGACCTCGAATACTTCAGCTTCGGCAACCGTCGCATCCACGGTGTAGATTGGGCAGGCAACCAGCGCTTACTCGTCAGCACCACCCGACCCATGACGAGCGATGAGCTCCTGTTCGCTGTCGGAATGCTGCTGCAGGGCGTTACCGACACAGATCTGATCCTGCGCAACGCGCTGATGGTGCTCGATGTGCTGCGCGGCCGCGCGATGGACATCAACGAATCCTCCTACCTGGACTCGGACCGCCTGGTGCACGTCGACCCCATGGGCACCTACGTTCTCGCCTATCAGTACCGCATGCCGAAGCGCGATCCCTTCGTGGTGCGCATCGACCTGAGCTCCGGCGAGGAAGAGATCGTCCAGAAGCCCCGCAAGGGCATCGACCAATGGCTGGCGGACAGCGACGGTACCTTGGTCGGCGGCATCAGCTACGCCAAGCGACGTTGGCGCCTGCACCTCACCGATCCGAAGAACGGCAAGCTCAAGCAAATCCAGTCCAAGCGCTACTCGGCGGTCGACGGCGAGGTGGTGAGGAGCATCAAGGTGGTGCCCGGCACGCGTGAGGGCATCATCCACACCAACAGCCTGACGGGGCGCTTCGCCGCCTACCGCTACGACCTGGCGCAGGACGTCATCCTCGACCCCATCTTCGAACACCCCGTCGCCGACGTCACCTCGCTGGTCACGGCCCCCTCCAATCGGGTGGTTGGCGTGCAGTTCGAGGTGGACAAGCTCGAGCAGCACTGGATCGATGAGTCGATGGAGGCCGTGCAGACGCGGATCGACAAGTCCCTGCCCGATCGCATCAACCTGATCACGTCCTTCAGTGACGATCGCAACCGCATCCTCTTCTACTCGCAGGCGAGCTCCGACCCCGGCTCCTACTACCTCTTCGATCGCGCCAAGAACCGCATCGAGCAGCTCCTGAAGCCCTACGAGAAGATCGATCCCGACCAGCTCTCCCCGGTCGAACCGATCCAATACACGGCACGCGACGGCACCCTGATCCGGGGCTATCTGACGCGCCCGCGCTACGCACCGAAGGACACACCCCTGCCGACGATCGTCCTGCCCCACGGCGGCCCCTTCGCCAGGGACAGCTGGAGCTACAACACTTGGGTCCAGTTCCTCGCCGATCGCGGCTACGCCGTCTTGCAACCGAACTTTCGCGGTTCCACCGGCTTCGGCCGTGACTTCGTCGAAGCCGGCTACGGCGAGTGGGGACGGAAGATGATCGACGACATCGACGACGGCACGGCCTGGCTGGTGGAAACGGGGGTGGCCGCGCCAGATCAGATCTGCATCGCCGGCGCCAGCTACGGGGGCTACGCCGCCCTGTGGGGCTCGATCCGCCAACCCGAGCGCTATCGCTGCGCCGTGAGCCTCAACGGCGTCACCGACCTCGAGACGATGCTTCGCTACGACCGCAAGCTGTTCGTCGCCTCCAAGTACGCGCAGCGCTGGGAGGAACGTGTCGCGGGCCTGAACCTCGACAACCTGGATCAGGTGTCGCCCGCGCACCATGCGGAGCGGATCCGGGTGCCGACGCTGCTGGTGCAGGGCGAAGCCGACCGCAATGTGCCTAAGCAGCAGGCCGAGATGTACCTGGAAGCCGTCGCCGAGGCGGGGAGCACGTGCGTGGAAAGCCTGTACCTACCGGGTGCTGATCACGACCTGTCGAGCAGCGAGGACTTCGCCCTCGCCCGCATGGAGATCTTTCTCGCGCGGCAGCTACCCACCCCGCGCAATCCCGCGCCTTCGGTCGAGGACGATATCGCGGACTGCGCTTCGTAAGGAGGCGTGGCCCGCGCCTACCCAGGGCAGCGCGGGCCGATTGCGTAACCTAAGACATTCGCGCGGTCAGCGGTCGCTGGCGGCGCCCCGCTGCCATCAGCACCAGCGCGAACAGCGTGAGGAGCGAGAACGAACCGCCGCCACCGCCACCCCCTCCCGGGGTCGGCGCCGGGTCAGGCGTCGTCGCCGTATCGTCTGCGGGCGGAGGACTCGCGTCACCGCCGGAGTCACCGTCGCCGGCATCACCACCCCCACCGGACTCGTCGCCGCCTGTCTCGTCGCCACCCGAATCGTCACCGGGCCCGGTGGAGATCGTCGTCGCGACCTTCGACGATGAGACGACCGTGAAGGTGTCGGACGTCGTCACCTGCTGGGTCACCATGACAGGCGCATCGCCCGCCTCATCCAGGCCGAGAGCCTCGGACAACTCGTCCATCCCGATCGACACGGAGGTACCCTCCACCCACGCACGCGAGAGCACTTCCTCTCCCGACTCACCATCTAAGAGGGCCCAAGCGTAGGTGAGAGGTTTGTCTTGCGGATCGACCGACGGCTCCCAGGCGAACTCGACGCTTCCACCCGCGTCGGGATTGACGGTCAACGCCGTGGTCAATACGCCAGGCACGCTGGGAGGCTCATCCGCCGTCACGCCGAAGTACGCCTCCAGCAAGGCGCCACCAACGTCGCGGATTTCCTGCGCTTGCTCCACATCGAAGCTCTCCAGCAGCTGACCGTAGACCTCGGCATTGAGCTGATTCTCCTGGACCGCCGTCTTCTCGTTGTAGAAGCTGGCGATCTCGCCATTGGTGCGCGGCGCGCTATCGAGGTAGTGGATCAGGCGCTGTGCTGCCCCGTCGCAGGCCGGGTAGGCGACAATCTGCTCGGCCACCGACGCACTCGGGTGGATTCCCCAGAAGTGAAACAGGCTCGCGAGGTTGCAGCCCAAAGCCTCACTCCCACGCACCAGGAAGTCATCGTGGGTAACCCCTGCCTGCGTACCCGGCGGGGTACCCGTGACCAGATCATCCTCGTAGTACGTCCGATAGACATCGCCCAGGGCTTCCCAGGTGCCGAAGATCGCCGCTAGGTCGACGTACTTGGCATGGCCGCGCGCCTGGTAGGAGGTCTCGATAGCCGGCTCTTCGGTGGTGGGATCGAACCCGATCGCATCGCCGTTGCGGAAGTTCTGCGTCACCATCCAGTCGATCGCCGCATCGGTACGGCTGAAGTATTGGTAACCGGAGAAGCTGAGGGCTTCGTCGTAGGTGAGGCCGTAGAGCTGCTGCAGCACGGCCACCGCTGGCACGTTCACGTACGACTCTTGTTCCCCCTCGAGAAGGAAGCGGCCGTAGTGATGGTGGCCGAGTTCGTGCAGCATGACCAGCAGCCCAAGATCCTGCTCCCAGTTGCCTTCGTTGAGCACGGCGAACGGCGAGTAGAACCCGTCGGTGATCCCGTTCGGCCCCTCCGCGTAGAGTCCGGGCGTCACCGGATAGCCGCCGGGGAAGGAGCCCACCACGAGCTGGGTGGAATCGAGCACGTAGGCTTCCGCCCGCGAGCGCGCCATGGGCCGACCGTGGAGCACCTGGAAGATGTCCATGATCTGATCCCAACGCTCGAGCAACGCGGCGGCCTCATCGAAGGTCCGAATCTGCGCGGACGGCACGGAGACCATGAACTTGTCCGATTCGAAGTCGGCGGTGACCCCGGGATACTGTCGAATGGCGGACCATTCGCTGCTCGGCGTCTCGTACCCGCTACGCGTTGAGAAGTACGGCGCGCGAGCGGCACCGTCGATGGTGATCTCGTGCCACCCGAGATCCGTGTCCTGGGGCACGAGCACGTAGATGTTGCCACCGAAGGGGTTGAGCACCTCGGTGGTGGCCGCATCGATGCGGTAGTCGACCGTCAGCTTGGGGAAGCGACTCGTCGATGCCAGCAACGAGTGATTGTCAGCATGCACGCCGACGCGCAGGTGCAAGCCGCTATCGACGAGCGCGTCCGGCACGGTCACGGTGACGACCTCGCCGGCGGGCGCGTAGAAGCCCGTCGGCCGATACAGGTAGGCGGCGAGCTCCGACTCCGGTTCCTGGCGCATGCCCCCCATCAGATACCCCGGATCGCGCACGTACTCGGCGCGAATGTCGGCGCTACCTCCCGTGACGCGCTCCGCTCCGGGCGCCAGGGCGCCGGGCCACTCGCGGTGTTCGATGTAGGTCACCCCAGCGGCGCTGGACGGGTCCGAGTCGGGGAGTCCGCTCTCCAGCATCCAAACGCCCAAGTCGACGTAGGCCTTGGAGGTCGCCGGGAGGTCGTCGTAGCGAACGTTATCCAAGTTGTTGCGCTCTACGATGGCGTAGACGGGCCCGAACGCCTCGGCGTGGGCGCTCACGAACTGACCGGCTTCGTCTGAGATCGCGGCGAAGTCGATCCCGCTCAGGTTCTCGCGCAAGGCGAGGAGTTCGGCTTCCAACGCCGCGTTACCGAGCACCTCCTCACCCGAGAGGTGGCGGTTGAAGGCGCGCAGTGAAGCGTTCACTGTCGCCGCATCACCATCCGGCTTCGGCGACTGGATCACGAAGTTGTCGAGGTACACCTCCGCCAGATTGGAGGTCGTCGTGTTGCCGTTCTCGATATCGAACTCGTTGCGCCATTCCGGCTCGACGCCTGCGGCCGATTGATGCGCACCCAAGCGAAACGGCGTCTCACCGAGGTGACTGATGAAGGCAGTCGGGTCGATGGACTCGCCGCCCTCGCTCTCGTTGAGGGACTTGTTCTCCTTGCGGCCGTTCACGCCGAAAGCGACTTCGTTGGTGACGAAGTCGATGTCTACGGTGGCCGTGTGCCACTGATCCATCGGCAGGTCGAAGAAGCGCGTCGCCACCTCGCGCGTGCCTACACCGATGTTGAACTGCACGAAGATGATGCCCTCGGGCTGCCACTCGATGCGCTCGTTGAACACCTCGATCTTCAGGCCGAAGACATCGTAGGCCCAGTCCTTGTTGCTCAGGATGACGCGAACGCTTTCATCCTCGCCGGTGTCCTTGAAGTAGAAGTCCACACTCAGGGAGAGCGACTGGTCGCGCTGGAGCGCCGTGTGTACCGCTTGGGGGACTTCCAGCCAGGACTCCCCAGCGAGTTCCAGGGCCGTCCCGGTGCCGCGCGCAACGTAGGCGGTCTCCACGCCGGCACCGGTGAGGGTGTACTCGCCGTCCGTGTCCTGGAGGCTGTTGTCGAACTGGAAGCGTGCGTTCACACCATCGTCGGGGTTCGCGAACACCTGCGTGGCTGCCACCACTCCTAACAGGAGCGCCCATGGGACCAAGGTGTCCAGCACCATTCTCCCCCCGTGGGGTTGTATCGTCGAATTCCAGGCGCGCGCGTCGTTGACCATCTAGTGAACCCCGTGTCCGATTCCGTGAGAGCGGGCGAATAGTTCGCCTGCCGCCGCAGAAAAGTCGGCGAGGACCGAAGGTTCTTGAGTGCGTACCGGTACACGCGCTACGAGAAGTGTGCGGTGCAGCCAGGTTCTAGTGCAGTGGTCGGACTTACGTTAAGCGAACCTACGCCGGTCAGGCGGCGGCGCTAGGGCCCGTAGCGCCCGCGCCTCCACCCCAGAAGAGGCGATCGCTGTTGGCGTATACGGCGGACAGGAACTCCTCGACGTCGAGGCCTCTGAACTCCGCAAGGTACTCCGCCACGAACGGCAGGAAGTACGGCGCGTTCTTCGTCCCCCGATAGGGCACCGGCGTAAGGTAAGGCGAGTCGGTTTCGATCACCAATTGCTCCAACGGCGTCGCCGCCACCACCTCGCGCACATTCTCGGCGGTCTTGAAGGTTGCGATCCCATTGAAGCCCAAACAGAACCCTTCGCTCAGGCAGTACTCGGCCAAGGGCAAGCCCGAGGTGAAGCTGTGGATCACCCCCTTGCGCCGTAGGTGACCTGAGAAATTCGATAGGATGGCCCGCGTGTCCTCATCCGCATCGCGCGTGTGCACGACGATGGGCAGATCCTGCTCCACGGCGATCGCGAGCTGTGCTTCGAACACCTGCCGCTGCACGGCGCGGTCGGCGTGATCGTAGTAGTAGTCGAGACCGATCTCGCCCACGGCCACCACCTCCGGCAGGCTCGCCCGCGCGCGGATGGTCTCGCCGGTATCCTCGGTGTAGTGCTCGGCCTCGTGGGGATGCACACCCTGGGTGCACCACAGGGCCTCGTTGCCCTGCGCCAGGTCGAGGACGGTCTGCAGATTGTCCGGCGACACGGCGATGGTGACGATCTTGTCCACCCCCACTTCCCGGGCGCGGGTCAGGGTCGCCTCCAGCGCCTCCTGGTCGAGGTAATCGAGGTGGCAGTGGGTCTCGAACAGCGGGTGCTCGAAGCGGGGAATTTCGGGTCGCGCTTTGGCGCGCTTGGACTTAGGCATGGGCGCGGAGTCTACCATCGCCACCCGCCGTGCTTTGGCACGCAGCGCTCACCGCCGTAGAGTGCTCTGGGTCGACCATCTGACCGGAGCCCGCCATGCCACGCCTTCGCGCCCTGCTGCCCTGCTTCGCCGCCCTCCTCGCGACCGCGCCCGCACCCGCGGCCGACCTCTCTGAGGAAGAGGCCAAGATCGTTGAGGTGATCGAGTCCCGCGCGGAAGAGGCGATCGGGCTCCTCGAGCGCGCGGTGAACATCAACAGCGGCACCATGAATCTCGAGGGCGTGCGCGAGGTAGGCGATCTGTTCCGGGCGGAGTTCAACGACCTGGGCCTCAGCACGAAGTGGGTCGACGGCTCAGCCTTCGAGCGCGCCGGGCACCTCATCGCACGCTCCAACGGCACCGGCCCGCGCCTGCTCCTCATCGGCCACCTGGACACGGTGTTCGAGCCCTTCAGCCCCTTCCAACGCTTCGAACGCGACGGCGATGAGGCCAAGGGCCCCGGCGTGGTGGACATGAAAGGCGGCAACGTCGTGATCGTCGAGGCGCTGCGCGCCCTGAAGACGGTCGGGGTGATGAATGAGGTCGCCGTCACCGTCGCCTTGATCGGTGATGAGGAACGCTCGGGCCGCCCCCTGGACCAGGCCCGCGCGGCGCTGCGCGCCGCCGCGCACAACGCGGACTACGTGCTCGCCTTCGAGAACGGTGACTCGAACCCCGCCACGGCCGTCATTGCCCGCCGCGGGGCCTCGGGCTGGCGCCTGGAGGTGACCGGCACGCCCGCCCACTCCTCCCAGCTGTTCCAACCGGAGGTGGGTGCCGGCGCCGTTTACGAGGCGGCGCGCATCCTCCACGGCTTCTACGAGCGGCTCTCGGGCGAGAATCTGCTCACTTTCAATCCAGGGGTCATCCTCGGCGGCACGGACGTCACCTACGACGCCTTCCAGGCCTCGGGCACGGCCTTCGGCAAGACCAACGTGGTGGCGGGCTCGACGGTGGTCACCGGTGACCTGCGGGCGATCTCCCTGAAGCAGTTGGAGCACGCGCGATCGGTAATGCGCGAGGTGGTCGCGGACTCCCTGCCCGGCACCAGCGCCACCATCACCTTCGATGACGGCTACCCCCCCCTGGCGCCGACGGCGGGCAACCACGACCTACTGAAACTGTTCAGTCAGATCAGCGTCGAGCTCGGCCACGGCGAAGTGGCCGCCGTCGACCCGCGCAACGCGGGCGCCGCCGACGTGTCCTTCACCGCCGGCATCGTCGATCGGGCGATCGACGGCCTCGGCCCCGGCGGTGGCAACGACCACACGGTAGCCGAGTACATCATTCTGCCGACGCTCTCGATCCAGACCCAGCGGGCGGCGCTGATGATTCTGCGTCTGTCGAGGATGTAGCTGCCTAGCCGCCCGGGAAGTCGTCGATCAGCGGCAGCTCGTCGTCGAGGCCGGTGAGTTCCCAGCGACCGAGCGCCATGGGAATGCTGTCGATCTTGTTCAGGCGATCGAAGAAGTCCTTCAGGCGGAAGGGTTCACCGTTCTCGGCCAGCTGCTTGGAGTAGTCCGCGAAGGTCCGCTCCAGCAGGTACTTGCCCGTGACGTAGCTGGTGCCGTAGCCGGGCTGGCGGAGGTAGAGATGCTGCTCGAAGATCAGCAGTTCCTTCTCCGTCTTCATCCACCCCCTCGGCGTCCATTCGACGTGCACGCCACCGGCCTCCTCCATGGTCATCTCGTTGGCGTGGGCGTAGAGCGACCCCAGGCCGCGCGCAGCGCGTTGGGCGAGCATGATCCAGACGATCTCGCGAGAGCGCGGGTTGTGATCGTAGAGGCCCGCGTGCATGAACATCTCCTCCACGCCGGTCGCCAGCCCCTCGCTGTGGCTATCGAAGATGTTGTAGAGCAAGGCCCCCTGGCGCACCGGGCTCGGATGCGGTTCAGTGTCCATGCGGGCGAGCTCGAACCAGTGGTAGAAGTGGGTGTAGAGGGGGGTGGGATCGTAGTGCGCGGCGATCCAGAAGAAGTTGCGCGTCTCCTCCGGCACGAAGGCACCCAGGTGCGCGTACAGGGCCGGCTCGAAATAGTCCTCGTAGGTGAGGATCTCCTCCTCGCGCAGCCACTTCAGGAAGTGTTGGGCGGAGCGCTCGGCCAGGGCGTCATACTCCTCCGGTGAACTGACGGCGACCAGGGGCGGCAGCTTGCGGTTGCGGTGCTCCTCCAAGCGCAGGGACGACCACGCGCGGTCCAGCTCGCGCTTCAGCAGGCGCACCTCGTCTTCCCAGGTCAACGGCACCAGGTGCACGTTCTGCAGGTACCAGGTGTAGTTCTCGCGCCCGATGCCGGAGGGGCCGCTCTTGCTCGGCGCCTGCGCCTCCAGCCAACCGACGAGTTCGCTACTCGCGCGCTTCGCCGCATCCAGGGCGTCGCGCAGGGCCGGCGTCGCGGCCTCACCCACCTGCTCGCTGATCGTGCGCAGGTAGTCGCGCTGCTGGCGGATGTTGCGGATGCCGGTGATCCACAGATCCCGGGCGTTGCCCGTGAGGTTGCCTCGTGCCTGCGCCATCAGGGGCGGAATCACCGCCAGCTCGCGAGCCAAGCGCGCCTGGGCGTCGGCGTCCAAAGGTTGCTCATAGGTCCAGTACTCCACCACCGCGTGATGGGTCGGGCCTTCGTGGCCGGGCACGTCACTGCGCCCCATCCAGATCGATTGATAGAAGGCGGGGTCGCGCACCCAGGGCTTCAAGATCCGATGGTTGAAGTCGTAGCCGTTCATCTCCGCCCGCACGACTTGCCAATCGACCTGCTGCTCGACGGGCCACGCGCTGGGATCGATGGCGCGCAAGCGCTCCCGCAAGGCGAGGAACTCGGGATGACGTTTGGCGAAGGTCGCCGCGGTGTAATCCGGTGCGCCGTCGAGCGAGGGCGGGTGCTCGAAGGCGCGCCATTCGCCGTGTAAGGCGAGAAGTTCCTCGTAGGTCCCTTCGGCAAAGGCGTGCGGTACCCACGCCAACATCAGGGCAAAGGCGGCAGCCACGGGCGCGTAGGTGGCGCTGCGCCACCACTGTGGCGTTGAAGAGGATCGCTGCTGCGGTGATTGTGCTTGCCTGCGCCCTGGGGTCATCGACGTCGCCTCCTGCTTGCGTTGGGGAATCCGCGGGTCGGTCGTCACCGAGTCTTGCCGTGTCAGCGGGCATACTCGATAGTGCGATCTGCGCGAACCTGTCACGCTGGGATTCTAGCCTGGATTATTCATGAGTCTTCGTCGCGAGGGCGACGAGACGCGGGAAAACACGGTGTGGCGCGCAGGCGTACTCGACAGTACGCCGAGCACCTGGAATGAGCACGCACCGTGTTTTGCCGTGTATCGGCGGCCGCAGCAGATGACTCATGAGTAATCCAAGCTCACCAGCTGCGCGCCCGCGCGAACCCCCATCGGGCGCTTGACGCCAGCTTTTGGGAGGCGAGGCCGTGAATCGCTTCGAATCGACACCACCGTTCACCCGGCACGCCGCGCGGATGGTGACCTGCGGCTTAACGCTATTGGGCGCGTGTGCGAGCGTGCCGCCGACACCGCCTTCGGGCACCGACACGCTGACCCCCGTCGGTCCCGCCCTGGACACCCTGGCACGCCAGTTGATCGAACGGGTGGAGCGCGAGTCGAACTGCCGCTACCTGCTCGCCGGCCGCAGGGCGTCCCCGACTCCCGGCGCCTCCTTTAGCGTGTTGCTGCTGAGCTATCGCGGGCCGGAGGTGGAGTGTCGTCAGGGGCTCGAAGCCCTGAACCGCCACGGCGCCCCACAGGGGGTGACCTTCGTGGCCGCCCGCCTGCGCCTCGCCGAGGCAACGCCAGGGGGGCGTTAGCCCGCCTGCGTCAACTGGTAGCGCTGCGCAACAGCGCCCAAGCGCTCGGCACCGATGGCGAGCTCATCATCGCTGATGGTCAGCGGAGGCACGATACGAATCACGTTCTCCCCGGCCGGCACCGTGAGCACGCCCGCCTTGGCCGCCGCCGCCACCACCTCCGCGTTGGCGATGCCGTCCGCGCAACGCACCCCCAACATGAGCCCGACGCCACGCACTTCGACGAACACATCGGGATAGGCGCTGACCAGTTCACCTAGCAGGCCCCTCGCCCGTTCACTCGCCTCGCGGACGCGGGCCAGGAAGGCTGGCGCGCTGACGATGTCCAGCACCGCCTTGCCCACGGCGCAGCCGAGGGGATTGCCGCCGTAGGTGGACCCGTGCGCGCCGAGGGTCATGCAGTTCGAGGCGCGCTCGCTCGCCAGCAGGGCGCCGAGGGGGAAGCCGCCGCCGATCCCCTTGGCCACCATCATGATGTCGGGGGCGATTTGCGCTCGCTCATGGGCGAAGAGGCTGCCGGTGCGCCCGACGCCACACTGCACCTCATCCAGGATCAACAGTGCACCGTGCTCGTCGCAGGCCTCACGCAACCCCCGCAGGCATTGCTCGGGCAAGGGTCGAATCCCGCCCTCCCCCTGCACCGGTTCGATCATCACTGCGGCCGTCTGGGGGCCGATCGCCGCCCGCAGGGCCTCGTGGTCACCGAAGGGCAGTTGGCGAAACCCGGGCAGGAGCGGCGCGAAGCCGTGGGTGAGCTTGGCCGAACCCGCGGCCGCGATCGCCGCGGCCGAACGCCCGTGAAAGGCGCCTTCGAAGGCGAGGATCTCCTGGCGCTGCGTCTCCCCGCGCTCGAACCAATGGCGGCGCACCATCTTCACCGCGAGCTCGCAGCACTCCGTGCCGGAATTGGTGAAGAACGCGGTGTCGGCGAAGGTCAGGCCGACGAGGCGCTCCGCCAGTTCGCGTTGGGCGGGGATCTCGTAGAGGTTGCTCACGTGCCACAGGCGCTGGGCCTGCTCGGTCAGCGCCTGCACGAGGGCCGGATGGGCGTGGCCGAGCACGTTGACGGCGATGCCGGCGGCGAAGTCCAGGTAGCGCTCGCCCTGCGTGTCGACCAGCCAGCAACCCTCTCCGTGGCTGAAGGCGATGGGGGCGCGAGCGTAGGTGGGAAGCAAGGCGGGCATCATGGGGCGATCCTGTCGCGGCAGCGGCCGCGTGGCTGCGATGGGCACAGCCTACTGCGTGCCTCGCGACAGGACCAGCAGCGCCATGCCCGCCCCCTCAGGCGGCCGTGGGGGCGGCCGTTCGCGCATCGATCACCCGGCGACGATAGCGCCGCGCGTACCAACCGGACGCGATGCTGCCGAGCACGGCGGGGGCGATCCACGGCACCAGCGCCCAGTACCCCTCCAACCAGGGCGACATGAAGCGGTTGCCGCCGAAGACGAAGAAGGCCGTGTAAGCACCGATCGAGGCACCTAGCATTCCCTCGAGGTGAGCGACGATGCGCTCCTCGGCGGGCAGCGGTCCGCTCAGGGCCCGATGCAGCATGCGTGGTCCGTTGAACAGGGCGAGGCCGCCGAACACCATCAGCAGGATGCTCCCGGCACGCCAGCCCACGTACGCGGTGGCCACTCCCGCCAGGCACAGCGCACCCAACAGCGCCAGCTGGGAGGGCGAGCGCAGTGCATTCGGGGCCGTGCGCGTGCGCAGGGCGAGCATCCCGTGGCGCACGCTCGCCAGCACCAGCAAGCCAATCGTGAGCAGGAACAGCGCCGCGCGTCGCGCGCTCATCGCCTGGGCCGCCATCACTTCGGGACCTTGCGCGGCGAGCGAACCGTCGGGGTCGCGAATCGCCAGGGGATCGATCAACACCATCACGGCGGCCACCACCGCCGTCACCGTCACCACGCGCATCGCCCACGCGAACCAACGCCCACCGGCGCGATGCTGGGCGTTGCCCTTCCGTGCGAGCATCGCGAACCAGAACGCGATCAACGCCACCGTTCCCGCGCCGATGTGCACGGCGATCAGTCCGAAGTGAATCTCATCGAGCATGGTCCGCTCCTGCGTGAGGGGTATGAAGCCTTGAGTTCAGGCTACGCAGAGCGGGACCTCGGCCCCAGTGCCGAAGGTCACGAGCGAAAAAGTGACTTCTGGCCTAATGCCGATCTGGCTGGTTAGCAGCCTGTTGAAAGACTCTCAGGCGAGTGCGAGACAAGGCGGAAACCGACGAAAAGCGCAGCGTACGAGCTGTACATGAGCACTTTGAGTCGATTTCCAACGCCGGATCGTGCCGCCTGAGGTTCTTTCAACAGGCTGCTAGTGCAGGGCGCGGATGGAGGAGAGCGGCTCCGGGGAGTGGATGAACAAGCCCTGGCCGAAGTCGACCCCGATCTCGCGCAGGGCGTGCTCGATCTGCGCGTTCTCGATGAACTCGGCCACGCTACGAATGCCCATGTCGCGGGTGAGCGCATGCATGCCACGGGCGACGATGTAGTCGGATCGGTTGGTGCAGATGTTGCGGACGAAGCTGCCGTCGATCTTCACGTAGTCCACGGGCATATCGCGCAGGTAACGGAAGGACGAGAGGCCGGCGCCGAAATCATCGAGGGCGACGCGACACCCTGAGTCACGCAGGAGGTTGATGAAGTGCACCGCGTGGGTGAGCTCTTCGATGGCGGCGGTCTCGGTGATCTCGAAGCACACCTTGCTGTGTGGCACGCCGTGGGTCTCGAAGGCGCGGTGGATCGAGCGCACCAGCGACTCGTCTCCCAGCGACTGGCCGGAGATGTTGAGGGCGAAGTGGTCCACTCGCTCCAAGGCGTCGCGGTGTTCAGCGATCCAGGCAAAGGCGTGTTCGATAACCCACCGATCCAACTCGGCGGCGCGCAGGCTCTTCTCCACCACGGGCAGGAAGCTCGTGGGGCGCATGAGTTCCCCGGTGCTGGTGCGAAGGCGCACGAGCACCTCGTAGGACGGCAATCCGCCCTCCACGCCGAGGGGGCAGATCTTCTGCGCGAAGAGCTCGAAGCGATCGTGCTCCATGGCCTGATTGAACTGGGAGAGCGCCTCGAGCTCGGAGCGCCGGGTGCGGACCGTGTGATCGGACTCGTCGTACCAGGCGAAGCGATTGCGGCTGCGCTTCTTCGCCGACGACGCCGCGTGCTTGGCCATGCTGATCGCGCGCGCCGCGCTGGAGATATCGGGGCTGATCACGGCCAGGCCGATGCTCGAGGCGAGGCTCACCGACTTCTCCGAGCAACGGGCGCGGTAAGCCGAGATCTCCTCGACGAGGTTGTTGGCGATCTCCTCGGCCGATATCGCGTCGCGTTGTGGCAGGAGCAACGCGAACTCATCGCTGTTCAAGCGCGCACACACATCGCCCCGCGATGCGTGCCGCTCGAGCAGCCTCGCCACCCGACTCAGCAACTCATCGCCGGCTTGGTGGCCGCAGAGCTCGTTCGCAATCTCAACGTTGTGCAGGTCTACGACGCAGAGCACGTGGTCGACCGGGTCGAGGCGGGAGCTGCCCTGGCGCAGCAGACGCTCTATCTTGCGCGTCAGCCCGTGCAGGTTGAGGAGCCCGGTCAAGGAATCATGGCTGTCGCGCTGGTCGGTCACATCGCGCGCGACACCGACGATCCCCTGCAGATTCCCCTCCGCATCGAGGGCGGGGGAGAGACGGGTGGTGAAACGACGTTCGCCGGTGAGGGTGCGGTAGCGGGTCTCCGCGCACACGGTCTTGCCCGTGTTGGTGACGCGCTTATCGAGCGCGGCGAGTTGCTTGGCGTCTTGCCTGGGGAACAGATCTGTGTCGTGGGCGCCGAGGATCTCGTCCGCTCGCTTGCCGAACAGGCGCGCGGCACGGCGATTGACGTACAGGTAGGCGCCACTAGGGTCTTTTACGTATACGGCATCATCGATGCGGCCGATGACGTCGAAGAGCAGATCTTTGATGTCGATCATGACACTCCACCCTCGCCGCCTCGCAACTCACCGCGGCCTCGGGTCAAGCTATTTCTTAGCTGCGCAGAACTCACTCACACAAGACTAGCACGCGCGCGGCAGATGATGCGCACGAATAAGCGCGCCACCGCCATGGCGCATGCAATGCGTCTACGAACCGTTCTCAATCAAGGTAGACGCGCTCGACCATCCGGAGGGTGAGCACGCCGTACACGCGGCGAATGCCCGGTGCCGTCACCGCCTCCACGTACAGGGCGTCGATGTCCGCCTGCTTCAAGCGCTCCAGGGCCTCGTGCAAGGTAGCCTGCAGCAGGACGGGGGCACTCTGACGACGGTCCGCGGGGATCTTCATGAGATCGATCAGGGTCTCGGCCGCGTCGCCCTCATCGCCCTCCGCGATGGCAGCCTCGGGTGGGGGATTCGCTTCCAGGAAGCGGGCGAGGTCCGCCGCGGGCATCAACACGCGCGGATCCTCGGCCTGGTCGATGAGGAGCCAATCGGGCGCGTCCTGCAGCAACGTCACGCATTGCTCGCGGGACAAGGTGTGGTCGGTGCGCGCAAAGCCCCGGTCCATCACGCTGGCCACGCCGCGTCGGCGTAGGGCCTGCAGCACCGGCGCGGCGCTGTAGTCGAGGCCGGCGGCGCGCAGCTGGGTCACGAACAAGGACTCCTTGCGGAACAGCTCACGCACGGTGATACCGGAGAGCACCACGGCCAGCATCCCGGGGAGGATTACATCGGGGCTGTCCGTCAGCTCGAACATGGCCGTGAGCCCGGCCAAAGGCGCCTGCAAGCTGGCCGAGATGGCGGCGCCCATGCCGAGCAGGGCGAAGGTGCCGACGGGCACCTCGGTGGCCGGCGCCATCAGGTTCACTGCACTCGCGAGCAACGCCCCGCCCATGGCACCGACGAAGACCGCCGGACCAACCGCGCCGCCCGGCACGCCGAGCCCCAAGGAGATGGCCGTCGCCACGATCTTCATCACCAGCAGCAACGCGAGCAGCGTGAAGGCGAGATTGCCGGTCAGCGCCAGCTGCACCGTGTCGTAGCCGATACCCATCACATCCGGTAGCCAGAAACCGATCGCACCCAGCCCCACGCCCGCCAGCATCATGCGCCAGTAGATGGGCACGACCTTCATTCGCGCCGCCACCCACCCGAGGGCGTGGTTGAGGGTCGCGGACACGACGCCCGTGAACACCCCCAAGGCGATCACCCAGCCCATCAGCTCCAAATCGGCCAGATGCGTCTGCGGCACCACGAACGCGGTCTGCTCGCCGAAGACCAGGTGGGAGATGGTGGTGGCGCTCACGGAGGCGAGGATCACCGGGATGAAGCTCGCCACCGTGTACTCCATCATCACCACTTCGAGGGCGAAGACGACGCCGGCCAAGGGCGTATTGAAGGAGGCACCGATGCCGGCCGCGGTGCCGCAGGCGACGAGCGTACGAATCGAGTTGTTAGGTAGCCGGAAGCTCTGCCCCAAAAGGCTGGCGCTGGCCGAGCCGAGGAAGACGTGGGGCCCCTCCCGGCCCACGGAGTGCCCGGACATGATCCCTATCGCCGAACCGAAGAACTGCAGGAAGAACTCGCGCAGGCTGAAATGGCCCTGGTGATAGGCCATGCGCTCCATCACCCCGGCGATGCCGAGCATCGTGTTGCCCTTGGCGAAGTAGCGGAACATCGCCGCTAACAGCACGCCGCCGAGGATCGGCAGCACAAACCTCGCCGACGGCGGCAGCCCCTCGAAGTTCTCCGGGCCCTGGCCCGGCAGGAAGAGCTCCTGCGAATGCTCGACGCCCCAGCGAAACCCGACGATCACCGAGCCCGCCAGCACGCCCGCGCACAAGCCCATGAAGGAAAGCGCCAGCAGCTTGTCGGGATTGGCCAGCTGCAAGCGCAGGGACTCCAGCCCTCGCCCACCGAGCCTCGCCAAGGGGCTGAATACGCCGATACCGCTTCTCCTCTTACGAATGCCGCCGCCCCGAGCCCGCGCTCGAGACATTCATGACTTCTGGCCTATCGGCAGGGGACTGGCCATGGGCCACAATGCCCCCATGAGTGCTTCCCTACGCCAAACCCTCGGTCGCCTGGCCGCCGCCCTGATCACCTGGACCGTGGTGTTCACCCTCACCGTCGGCGCGATCAACGATCCGCGCCACCTCAACACCACCATCGCGCCGCTCGCGACGCCGGCCATCATCCTGCAGCTGGCGTACCTGGTGGCCATGCTCGCGCTGACCCTACGCAAGCGCATGGACGCCCTCAGCTACGTCCTGAGCGCCACCCAGCTGCTGCTCGCCCTGTGGCTCGGGGTGTTGCTGCCCTTCGACTGGCTGCAAATCTACACCATCATCTGGATTGCCATCCTGCCCTCGGTGGTGCCGAGCGCTCGCATCGCCTGGGGACTGTTGGGCGCGGTCGTGCTCACCTGGTACCTGATCGGCGAATTCGTCTGGCAGGAGTCCGACGCCCTGCGCGACGCCCTCCTGTTCGGCACCTTCCATCTGTTCGCCCTGGTCTCCGCACGGGAGACCCTGGCCGCCCGCCTCGCGCGCGACGCGGCCGACACGGCCAACCGAGAGCTCCGCGGGACACGCCAACTCCTCGCAGAAAGCTCGCGAGCGGCAGAGCGGGCCCGCATCGCCCGCGACCTGCACGACATGCTCGGCCACCACCTCACCGCCCTCTCCATCAACCTCCAGGTGGCCTCACGTACCGCCGACGGCGATCAGCGCGAGCGCCTGGAACACTGCCACGCCCTGGCACGCCTGCTCTTGAGTGACGTGCGCGAGACCGTGGGCGAACTGCGCGCAGACCCCGGCCTGGATCTCTCGCAAGCCCTGCAGAGCGTCACCGAGCACACGCCGGGCTTGACCGTGCACCTCGACGTGCCCAGCCCCTTCCCGGTGGACGATGTGGCCACGGCGAGCACGCTCTTGCGTACGGTGCAGGAGGCCACCACCAACACCCTGCGCCACGCCCAAGCTCAGCACAGTTGGATCCGCCTGCGCCGTGAGCCAGATCACCTGCACCTGCAGATCCACGACGACGGCCGAGTGAAGGGCGAGCTGCAGCCGGGCAACGGGCTGAAGGGCATGCGCGAGCGCGCACTCGCCCTCGCCGGCAACCTCCAGTTCGCCACCCGCGACAACGCCGTGCACCTGGACCTGCGCCTGCCCCTGGACCCGGTTCCTCAGGCGGGCGCCTGATGCACCGGGTCGTCGTGGTGGAGGATCAGGCGCTGGTCCGCGCCGGCATCAAGTCGCTGCTCGCGCTCTCGGACCAGGTGGATGTGGTGGGAGAAGGCAGTGACGGGGACGAGGTCGCCTCCCTGGCCGAAACGCTGTCACCGGACGTGTTCCTGATCGACATCCGCATGCCGCGCGTGGATGGCATCGAGGCGATCCGCCGCCTGCGCGCGAGCGGCGATGACACGCCGGTGATCATCCTCACCACCTTCGACGACCACCGCCTCGTGCTCGACGGCATCGAGGCGGGAGCCCAGGGGTATCTGCTCAAGGATGTGTCCCTCGAGGTGTTGATCGAGGCGATCGACTCCGTCTGTCAGGGCAAGACCATGCTAAGACCGGCGATCACCGAGACGGTGATCGATAGCCTTGCCCGGCGCACGACACCCTTCGAGGCGAGCGAGGTGCCAGAGCCCCTGTCGCCGCGGGAGCTGGAGGTGTTGCGCCTGATGGCCGGGGGTTACTCGAACAAGGAGATCTCGAGCGCCCTGTCGAAGTCCGAGGGCACCATCAAGAATCAGGTGTCCGCCGTGCTGGCCAAGCTCGGCGTGCGCGACCGCACCCGAGCGGTGCTGAAGGCGATCGAGATGGGGTGGCTATAGGCGACGCTGGCTGGCGAGCACTTCCTCGACGAAGGCCGGCACCAGGGCGGATGCGGGACCCTGGCGGGCTTGGTGGAAGGCGGAGGCGCCCTCCGAGGGCTCCAGGTTGAGCTCCAGCGTGTAAGCGCCCGCTGCCCGCGCCGCGCGCACGAACCCGGCCGCCGGGTAGACGTTGCCCGATGTGCCGATGGAGACGAACAGGTTGCAGGCCTCCAACGCCGCCTCGATGCGATCCATGTGCATGGGTATCTCCCCGAACCACACGACGTTCGGCCGCATCCCGCCGCGCTGACCGCAGGATCCACAGGCGAGGTCGACACTCAAATCGCCCAAACCCTCGACCACGGCGCCACAATGTTGGCAACGGCTGCGGTGCAGTTCCCCGTGCATGTGCACCAAGGCGTCGCCGGAGCCCGCCCGCTCGTGCAAGTCGTCGACATTCTGCGTGGCCAGCAAAAAATCGCCATCCCACTCCTGCTCGAGGCGAGCTAGCGCCCGATGAGCCTCGTTGGGTGCCACACCGTCCGCGCCGGCCTGGGCGCGGCGGAGGTTGTAGAACTCGAGCACACGGGCCGGATCGCGGGCGAAGGCGTCCGGGGTGGCGACGTCCTCGATGCGGTAGCGGGACCAGATGCCATCCGCATCGCGGAAGGTGGCGAGCCCGGACTCCGCCGACACGCCCGCCCCCGTCAGCACCACGATCTTGCCCTGGCTGCCCAGCGGCAGCGGCTCTTGCGCCATCGCTCTCGTTCCGTGTTTCCTGCACCTGCGCGGCAAGTCTAGCCCGATCGCCGTAGCGCCAGGCGAGCGACGGCGGTCCCTTGGTAAACTAGCCCCATGAGTACCCACGCCATCTTTGCAGCGCCGTTCTTCATGGACGCCACGCTGAAGTTCGTCAGCGCCGCGGCCCAGACCCCCGGGGTGAACCTCACCCTGGTCAGCCAGGATCCCCTCGAGAAGGTGCCGGCGGAAGTTCGCCACCTGCTCGCGGGCCACGCCCAGGTGCGCGACGGCCTCGATCCACAGCAACTCGTCGATGCGGCGCGCCACCTGCAGCAGCGCCACGGCCCGGCGCGCGCCTACATCGCCTCCCTGGAGCAGCTACAGGTGCCCCTGGCAGCGGCGCGGGAAGTGCTCGGCATCCCGGGGCTGAGCGTGGAGGCCGCGCACAACTTCCGCGATAAATCGCAGATGAAGAACGTGCTGCGCGCCCACGGCGTGCCCTGCGCGCGCCATGCGCTGGTGGGCGACATCGGCGCCGCCAAAGCCTTCGCCGCCAAGGTGGGCTACCCGATCATCGTCAAGCCCCCCGCGGGCGCAGGCGGCAAGGGCACCTTCCGCCTCGACAACGACGGCCAGCTCAACAGCTTCCTGTCGATGTACCCCCCGGTGCCCTCGCAGGCCTCGCTCTACGAGGAGTTCGTCTCCGGTACCGAGTACTCCTTCGACAGCGTGTGCGTGAACGGCGAGATGCGCTGGCATTCGATCTCGCGCTACTTCCCCTCGCCGCTGAACGTGATGAAGAACCCGTGGATCCAATGGGTGGTGGTGCTACCACGCGATATCGCCGGCCCTGAGTTCGATCCCATCCGCACCGCCGCCGCCCAAGGCGTTCGCGCCCTGGGACTGGAGACCGGCCTCAGCCACATGGAGTGGTTCCACATGGCGGACGGGCGCATCGCCGTGTCCGAAGTGGGCGCGCGGCCGCCCGGCGCGCAGTTCACCTCCCTGCTCTCCTACGCCCACGACGTGAACTTCTACCGGGTGTGGGCGCGACTGATGATCCTGGGCGAGTTCGAGCCGCCCGAGCGTCGCTACGCTGCCGGGGCCGCGTACTTCCGCGGCCAGGGCGTCGGCCGCGTGCGCAAGATTCACGGCCTGGATGAGGCCCAACGTCGCTTCGGCGATCTGGTCATGGAAACCCACCTGCCGCGCGAGGGGCAGGTGCCCTCGAGTTCCTACGAGGGCGATGGCTACGTGATCGTGCGCCATCCGGACACGGCGCGGGTGGAAGAGGCGCTTAGCGAGATCGTTAAGCTCGTGCGCGTGGAACTCGCCTGACGGCTACTGCGCGTTCAGGTGGAGGTCCGAGCCGACGGCGTCGGCCATCTCCAGGGTCGTTTGCAGGTCTTCGTGGCGCAGCATGATGAAGCCGTCGGACACCAGCGTCTTGCGCCAATCGCGCCGCTGCGACCCCACCGGCAACAGGGTGTTCCACACCACGTGCTCGCCGAAGCGACGCTGCAGGGCGTCCGTGCCTTCGATCTGGCGAATGCGCCCGATGCCGCGGGCCCGCTTGTAGATCGTGGCCACGTTGTAGCGACGCTCGAAGCGCTCGCCCAGCTCGCCCCGCGCCACCGCTGAGCCCCACGCGCGGAACACGTCGAAGTCGCAGGCCCACTTCATCTGGTCCACCTGGTGGGCGCCGGGCGGCCGGGCACCGATCTCCCCGAACACCACCTCGCCATCGGCCTTGCGGTACCACTCCATGTGGGTGAAGGCCGTGTCCACGCCGAGCGCGGCGATCACCTCGCGGCCCATCTTCGCGCCCTCGGCCAGGGCAGGGTCATCCACATCCCGCAGGGCGATCACCTGGGGGCTGATCCACTCGTTGCTGCGCGCGATCAGCGGCCGCGGGCGATACCAGGCGATGTTGTGGTAGGCGATCTCGCCGCCGATGGTGATCGTGTCGTAGGTGTACTCCTCACCGTCGACGAACTCCTCCACGCTGATCTGCGGCACGTGGGTGAGCTTGGGCAGCACGTTACGAAGATCATCTTCCGAATCGATCCGATAGGTATCGGCCGACCCTGCGCCGGCAATGGGCTTGACGATGAGCGGATAGCCGATACGCTCCGCGGCCTCCCACGCGCCGGCGATGCTGTCCACCTTGTGGTGGCGCGGGGTGCGGATGCCCGCCTCGTCCAGGGCGTGCTTCATCGCTTCCTTGTCGCGGAACAGGGTGGCTTGGTCCACCCGCATGCCCGGCACGCCGAAGCGTTCGCGCAAGGTGGCGGCCAGCTCGATGCCGGGCTCCCACAGGCACTCGATGCGATCGATCTCCACGCCGCGCAGTTGGGCCACCAGTTCCTGGATCAACGCGTCCGTACGCCAGAGAGACCGGACCTGCACGTAGTGGCTGAGAGAGCGTCGTACGAGGTCAGGCAGGCCCTGCGCCGGCGAGTCACCGACGCCGTAGACGCGGGCGCCGCTCTCCGCCAGGCCGCGGGCGAACTCGGGCATGTCGGCAGGGTATCCAGGGGAGAGCAGCAGCACATTCACGGCATGTCCTTCGCAAGTGGGTGGGCTTGGGGCGAAGGATAGCATCGCCGCGCGCGGGCCCATGCGGCGCGCGCGCACTTCGCGCACTGTGAACCAGTGTGCTTCCGCGCCCTCGCGGCGGGCGCCAGAGTCGAGCGTACCTGACCGGAATACTCACCGGGGAACGCGATGCTCGAACTCATGCTCACGCTCGCCTCGCAACTGAGCGGCTACCCGCTGCCGGCGCAGATGCCGACGCTCGAGTTCCGATCCGCCGCATGGCTGGAGGCGCAGGCCTGCCCCGAAGGCGCCACCGCACGCTGCACCGACGTGCACGGCCTCTACCTCGATCACGGCAACGTGATCTACCTCGACGAGCGTCTGGAGGCTGCCGGGCACGACCCCATCGCGCGATCCCTCGTGCTGCACGAACTCGTGCACTTCCTGCAGGACCAGGCAGGCCTCAACGCCGACGACTGCGCCCAGCGCCAAGCCCGCGAGTTCGAAGCCTATCGCCTGCAACAGGCCTTCCTGCGACGCGAAGGGCTCATCGCCGAACTGCATTTCGACAGCGGCGATTGTCCGATCAGCGAAGCCACCGCCGCCGCCCACGGCGACTGATCAACGCGCCTCGCCGAAGGGCAGGAACCCCGCCTCGCGCAGCAGATCAGCCGGCCGATAGATCGCCTTGTCCTTGATCACGTACTGAGCACCGTAGAGCGCGGACAGATCGCTGAGCGGATCCCCCGCCACCAGCACCAGGTGGGCGCGCTTACCCTTGGTCACGGACCCCAGCTGCTGCTCCACGCCCATGTGCTCTGCGGCCCCCAGCGTCGCCGCGCGCAGGACGTCCGCCGTTGGGATGCCCGCCTCCGCCAGATACATCATGTCGCGGATCACCGCGAAGCCCGCGGGGCCCCAGTCCGTGCCGGGCAACAGGCGGATGCCCGCGTCGTGCAGGCGCCGGATCAGCGCCCGCGTCAGCTGCGCCGTGGCCTGCCCCTCCTGTTCGATGCCCTCGTTGAAGCCCGGCTCGCTGATCATCCCCCGCGCCAGGGTGGGCGGCAGGTGATCGATGAAGGGCGTCGCCAGGGTCGAGACCTCGCCCGGCGTGTTGGCGAACATCTGCATGAACAGCGAGTACGTGGGGTCGTGGGCCACCCCATGCGTGCGCATGAGTTGAATGAACTCGGAGATCTCCGCCGACCAGGGATCGAGCTTACCCGCCTCGCGCGTCGGCACGATGAAGCGTTGCGGCGTGCGCGTGTCGATCTCCGCACCGTTCAGGAAGTTGAGCAGGATCATGTTGACGTGCGTGACCTCATCGAAGCCCGCCCGGATGGCGTCGGCCGCGGTCATGCCCGAGGGGATGTGACCGAGCACCGTGAGCCCAAGACCGTGCGCGTGGTCGGCGATGGGGGCGACCCACTCGGGGTCGATCGAGCTGTACAGCTTGATGCCGTGGAAGCCGCGCTGGGCATAGAAGTCAACGAATCCGATCGCCTCCTCGAGGTTGGCGGCGAGCATGCCCGTGGGCGCAGCGAACTCGCCCCGCCGGTCGATGAAACCCATCGGGTAGACGTCCGGCGCCGCGATCTTGCCCTGCGCCGCCTCGCGACGAGCGCGCATGACGTAGTCGGGATCGTTCGCCATGTCGCGCACGTTGGTCACGCCCGAGGCCAGGTAGTTCAGGTAGCTCTCGGCGCCGATGTGGGCGTGCATGTCCCACAGACCGGGGATCAGCAGCATGCCTTGCGCATCGATGACCGTGGCACCTTCCGGGGCCGCGACGGCCTCGTGGTACACCGCGCTGATGATTCCGTCGTGCAGGAACACGCTGGCCTCGGGCACCACCTCGCCGCTGTGCGCGTCGAACAGGCGTGCGCCGACGATCGCCACCAGGCCCTCTAGGGGCTCGCGCAGGCGCTGCGCGACGTCGGTCAGGTACTGATCCTGCGCGGCCTGCTGGCGAGCCTTGAGCTGGGCGATTCGCGCCCCCTGCCCCTTCGGCGTGACGCCAAACCAGTTGTAGTCCGCCCCGTACAGGGCGCCCGTCTGGTCCAACCACAGGTACTCGGGCATCGAGCCGAGGCCGGTGATGGCGTAGAGCGTGACCTGCGCACCCTCGCCCTCGTCGAGGATGATGGTCTCGACCTCGCGGATGCTCGCCTCGCCCGCCGGCAGCAGGGACAACCTGCCATCGGGCTGCTTGAGCAGGGCGCGGGCGAGGATGGCCGAGTACTCGGGGAAGCTGTTCGACGGCACGTACACCGCGGGACCGACCACCTTCTGCTCTCCCTCCTCCACGGTGGAGCGCCAGCGCGCCTTGCCCTCCACCTGAGAGAACTGCTCGTCGACCTCGGCCTTGTAGTAGTTCACGCCGGTGACGTGCAGGAACACGGGCAAGCCGTCGGCGTCGAGGCGCACGATGCTGGTGGTCTCGGGGCCGCGGCCGCGATCGTTGAATTCGAAGGTGATCTGCAGCGAGCCGTCGTCGGCGTAGGTGACGACCTGGCTGCCGGACGGCTCACCGATGGTGAGAAAGTCGTGCTCGACGACCTTCTCCGCCGCTAGCGCGGCCGCACCCGCCAGCAACGCGAGGAGAAGGCAGGCGATGAGGGAACGCAGCATGGAGAGCTCTCCGACCGAACGATAGACAGCTCCACCTTACCGCGTCCCCGCTACGCGTTGCGCGTCATTCGTCTCGCTTATTCGGGACGCCGAGCGACGATGAACACGGCCTGGGACTTGCCGCCATCGGGCACCCACTGCACTTCCAGTTCAAAGCCCGCGTAGACCAACGCCTGCTCGAACTGCTTGCGCGTGAACACGCGCACCAGCGGCAGCAACCCGAGCGCGTGGCCGATCGGGCCGATCAGCCCGAACCACCACATCTTGTCGCCGAGACAGGCGGTGTTGCTCACGAGCACGCCACCGGGACGCAACATGGTGTGCAGGCGCTTTACCGTGCCCTGCCAGTCGTCCAACAGGTGGAGGATGCTGTGGGCCATGATCACGTCGACGCTCTGCGCTGGCACGTCGAGGGCCTCGACGGTGCTGACCTCGAAATCGACGTTCTCGACCCGCGCGTCCTTCGCCTTGACGCGGGCGATCTCGATCATCTTCTGGGAGCCGTCCACTGCGCGCAGGTGGCGCACGCGGTGGGCGTGATGCAGGGCCGTGGTGCCCGTGCCGCAGCCGATCTCGAGCACCTCCTGCTCGGGGCTCAGGTAGCGCGCCGTGACGGCGAGCTTGTGTTCGTAGGCCGCCTCGTCGGGGACGGCTTTGGCGGCGTAGCTG
>JBCBZW010000055.1 GCA_039815145.1 Pseudomonadota bacterium | reverse complement strand
TGATCGACGATGGTGACGTCCTCGGGGATCCCCCGCGCATCCACGTCGAAGCGTAGGCGCACGTAGCCATTCTTGTTGTAGCCGCGTGCGACGGGCACGGAGACGTCGTTGCCGGAGTAGATCTGCAGGGGCGTTCCGTCTTGCACGATGTCGCAGCGCTTGCGCGAGTGATCCTCTAGCATCGCCGTGAGGCGGTCGAGTTGCTTGCGGCCGAGCTTCTTGCGGGTGCCCACGATCTGCGTCTTCTGCAGCATCGCGCTCTCCACCACGGCCAGCAGGCCCATTCCCCTCGCGGGGCGCGTGTCGGCCGTTGCGGCGGCTTCGCTGGCCGCCTGGAAGAAGCCGACCGCGCCTTCGGTATCGTTCGTGGCGCAGGCCTGGATCGCCTGGAGCATCTGGTAGTGGTAGCTCGCCGCCCGGTTCTCTGCGGTGTTGGCGAGGGCAGCGAGGCTGCTGCCGAGGTTGCCGCTGATCGGTTGCCATACACCGCTGGCGTCGCGGTAGTAGTGGCTGTCGCAGCTGCCCAACGCTGGCACCTCCTTGCCGTTCTTTCCCTCCGGGTCGCCGCGACAGACGCCGATGAGCAATCGCCGCGGGGAGTTCAGGCGTTCTACGGCGGCGTCTAGTGCGATGCGGTCCTGCGTCGCCAGGGGCGTGTCGGACCTCTCATCGGCCGCGTAGCGGACAGCGCCGGCGGCGTCGGCCACCTGGGGCAGTGAGTTGAAGGTGCGCAGCTCGATGTGAGGGCGCCGCATCATCTTTGCGATGGGGCGTTCCATCTTCAGCAGCTCACAGTCCTTCTCGCCGGCCGTGGCTGCGGCTGAGAGCGTGAGCGCAGTGGCGACTGCGGTGCAGCAGGCAATGAGGGCTCGCATCGTTGGGACTCCTTGCACAACCGAAGGGATACGTTAACGTAAACCAACCATAGACACGACAAAATTTGCTGTCAAAGAAAACGCTCAGTGAGTTGGCGGGCCCATAGGAGATCGATTGCAGCCCGCGTCGCCTGGGGTTGAGACCGCGCGCACCAGCGGATCGGGCGACGGGTCGCATTGACGACCTCATCGTGCAAGAGTAGTGCAGAGATGGGCCCGCAAGTCCGTCCCGAGCCTCGGCGCCGTCTGGCGACCGACCTCGCGCGTGCGCACATTCCAATACCGATCAGCGCCACGCGAACCGCCGCCGGAGAAGACCTCATGTCATCAGGTGAAGCTGGCAGGATCGACGCTAACTCGGTGAGCGCACTGGTGGCCTCCCTACGGGGGACCGCCAGTTTCGAAGATCTCCGGCTGACGTTCGTCGACGCACTATCCCGTCTCGGCATCAAGCGGATGAGCTACCACCATCTGCCCCCGCTAGGCGCATCCGACTTTCAGTCTCACATCGCCGTCTTCGCCCACGGCTTTCCGGACGATTGGGTCAGTCGCTACGTGGACGAGCGCCTCTATCGCGTCGATCCGATCTCACGCAAGGCGGCTGACGCCGCCCTGCCGTTTCGCTGGTCTGCCGTGACCGCCTTCGGCGATCTATCGCAGGCGGAGCGCCGTTACCTGGACATGCTCGACGCAGCTCAACTCGGTGACGGCCTGGCCATCCCCGTGTTCGGCCCCCACGGTCGTAACGGCTACGTCGGCCTCGGCTTCGGCACGGCCACCCTGCCGATCGACGAGGTGCAGACAGGCCTCCTGCACTGGGTGGCCCAACTAGGCCATCTCACCTACTGCAACCTGCTGCGCGTCGCGCCGGCCGATGAGGTGAAGCTCGCGCCGAGGGAGCGCGAAGTGTTGCAGCTCGCCGCGCGTGGCAAGAGCAACGCGGCCATCGCCGAGGCCCTGGAGGTCTCGCGACACACGGTGGACACCCACGTACGTCGGGTGTTCAGCAAGCTCGACGTTGGGGATCGCGTGACCGCGGTGCTTCGGGCCCTTTCCTTGGGGTTGATTTAGTTGTCGCCAGTGGTGGTGTTGCTGCCGGGGTTCGATGGCACAGGTGAACTCTTCGATCCCCTGGAAGCCGCGTTGGATCTCCCGTGTCAGCGGATTGCCTACGGCGTGCCCGCGGCTGCGCAGGACTACCTCGAGGTGGCTGAGGCGCAGATCCCCCGCGACCGAGGGGGCGTCCTGGTGGCGGAGTCGTTCTCTGGTCCGATCGCTCTGGAACTGCTGCTGCGTGGACGCAGGGACTACCGTGCCCTGGTGTTGTCCGCCACCTTTGCGCGCGTGCCTCACGCCCCAGTGTTGGCAGCGTTCGCGCGCGGTGGAGGGCACCGTTTCGGCGCATCCGTCGTGCGTAAGTTGGTGGCGGAAGGCCTCGGGTTGGCGGGTCAGGGGAGCGCTGAGGTGAGGGCTCAAGTCTCGCGAGTGGTCGGCGCCCTGGACGGCAACGTCGTCACGTCCCGCATCCAGGCGCTGCTACACTTCGATCCGCGGGCGAGCCTAGGGCTTATCTCCACGCCGTCACGGGTCTTGTGTCCAACACGCGATCGCTTGGTGCCGCCGGAGCACAGCGTCCGGCTTGCATCTGCCCTGCCGAACGCCAAGTTAGTGCGCATCGCGGCTCCTCACTTTTTGCTGCAAGTGCAGCCCGCGCGTTGCGCGCAGGAGATCGCGTCAGTGGTCAGTGAAATCGGGTGACCTCAGCAAGCTCGACGTTGGGGATCGCGTGACTGCGGTGCTTCGGGCCCTTTCCTTGGGGTTGATTTGGGCGCCACCTTCACGGCGTCGGCGTCCCCGGTGGCGCGTCGACACGGCAGGGTGACGGTGATGGAGCTGCCGCGACCGGGAATCCGATCGATGTCGAGCCGCCCCCCTACAAGCTGTGCCAGGCGCTCGACCGTCGGCAAGCCGAGGCCAGCTCCCACCGCGTTGTCGAGGGGGTACAGGGCATTCGGCGTGCGCCGTGCGATCTCCCGCGGAGCAGCCGTGGCATCGTCGCGCACGTCGATCACCAGCATCGCTTCCTTCGTGCCTCGGTGGAGGTAGGGGATGACCCGCGCGATGACGTCCACCTCTCGCGCCTGCGCCTCGCGTGCGTGGATGATGAGGTTGATGAGGATCTGATCGAGCTGGGAGCGTTGCAGGTCGAGGGCCACGCGCTCACCGGTCGCGTCCATCATCACGGACAGGGCGGTGCCGGCGGCGGCATCCAGGAGGGCGGAGGCGCCCCGCAGCTGGGCGATGGCGTCGCGGCAGGGATCGTCCGAGTCTTGGCTGTGCATCAGATGCATCGTCTGCTGATTGATGCGAATGGCTCGATGGCACAGCTCCGTGATGGTGCGCAGGAGCTGTGGGTGGGTGTCCTGGCTGCCAGGGTCCTGCAATTGCTCCGCATGGGCATCGATGCACATGAGCACCGTGTGGGTGCTGTGGCTGATGCTGGCCGCCGTCACGCCTACGCTCAGCACGCCATCCTGTTGCAGTTTGCGTTGCTGCCACCGGCGGTAGGCGAGGAACACCGCCAGCAGAGTGGACCCAACGGCCAGGATCGTTATCGCAGTCATCGTTGTCGAACTCATCGCTCACCTCCCTTCGCGACACTGAATGACGGACCGACCTGCGGTCCGGCGTGTAAGCGGGCGGCAATATAGCGATGGGGCGGCGCGGCGGCATGTCCCGCATTTGCGGTACAGGCATTCGGTGGAGTTAGGTGGGCAGCTTCGAAATCGCTGGAATAGAGTGACTTTCGTCGCGGTGTGACGCGAGTTCACAAGCGATACGGTTCGTGAACATTTGCCAACGTGGTCGTAAGGTCAGCGCCCGAGTCAGCCTAGGTCGTTTTGGCGGTCAGATGATCGCCCAGGCGCTCGGCCAGGGCGATGATCGTCATGGTGGGGTTGGCCCAGCCGCCGGTGGGGAAGACGCTGCTGCTGGCGACGTAGAGGTTGGGGCTTTCGTGCAGCTTGCAATCGGCGTCAACGACGCTGCTGGCGAGCGCCTCGCCCATGCGCGTACCCCCCATGTGGTGGTAGCCGCCGATGGGGTGGGCGGAGATCAGCGGGTCCGTCTTCCAGGCAGTGCCTTCCTCGTGCAGCCAGGAGGCGAGGGCGACATCGCCCCAGCCCAGGCGTTGGTACTCGGCCTTCAGGGTCTCCATCAGCACCCGCACGCTGCGCCGGTCGATCTCCGAGAACTGCCAATCGAGCACGGGCCGGCGTAGCCCCAGGGCATCTGCGTCGGCGCCAAGGGTCACGCGGCTCTCGGCGATCGGGGCCTGCTCAGCGCGCACCACGGCGTACAGCCCTTTCTTCTCGTATCCGCGCTTGAGGGAGAACATGGTCGGCCAGGGATCGGACACCTCCAGCAGGCGGATCGCCGCACCCTTCAGGCCCTTGTAGAGCGATCGCCAGAAGCGCGTGCTGGGAAGGTCGTGCTTCAGCTTCCCCGTGGCGGCGGAGAGGGCGTCCATCTGCATGCCTTCGTGGCGGCGGGCGGCGAAGCTGATCGAGGTGTTCAGGATACCTAATGATTGCTGTAGTTTGTCCGCGGGGCGCAGGTAAGCGGCGTAGCGTTTGCCTTGAACCCGTAGCGCCCTCGGCAGTACGAGGATGGACTGGGCGAGGTTGGTGGGCAGGATCTGGCCACCGCGCGCGTGGGGGTGTTCCATGAAGTAGCGGCCGAGCTGGTCGCGGTCGTTGCCAAAGCCCTGGGGCCGCTCGGGGACCGCCGCGAACAGCAGGCGCACGGACTCGAGGGCGCCGGCGGCCAGCACGAAGTGATCGGCCTGCACCTCGACTGTGCGTCCGCTCAGGGACTGGGCAACGATCCCGCGCACATCGCCTTGCTCGCCGACGTCGATCCGGGTGACGGTGGCGCCGAGCAGGATCGAGACCTTGCCGAGGGAGCCACGGTTCGTGTCGGTGAAGCGCTCGCCGTTCTCGTCGAAGCACCACAGGCCGGCATCGAGCTTGGTGGGGTCGAAGGCGGGCTTGTCGCGGCCGACGATGGACCACAGGCGGTCGCCGGCGGGGCGCTCCAGGCCCATCTGGCGGAAGGCGTGCTCGTAGTAGGGGGCGAGGTCTTGCTTGGTGATGGGCCAGCCACTGTGCGGCAGGTAGTCGCGCTGGGTGAAGTCGATCTCGTCGAGTTCGGCGCAACGCCCGCCCCAGATGGCAGCGGTGCCGCCGAACAAGCGCAAGCGCGTGGTGTCGAGGTCGTAGTACTCCTCGCCCACGTTGTCGCCCTTGGCCATCGCCTGGTGCTCGGCGTCGAACTCGGGGCCGCCGCTCTCGAGGAGCAGCACGTCGACGCCCTTGTCCGCGAGGCGCATCGCCACCGCCTGGCCGGCGACGCCCGCGCCGATGATGCACACCTGCGTGCGCTGCTCGCGGGGCGCGTCTTCTTTGGTCAGGTCGATGATCATGGGCCGCAGAGCCTACAACGCTCGGCAGCGATCGCAACCCTGATCCTGCGACCTCAACTCGAACTCTGGCGCCGTTCGAGGCGACCGCGCTCGTAGCGCAGCTCGCCCTGGGTCAGCTGGCGCGCGGTGTCGGGATGGGCGCGCGCCCAGGCGATCAGCGCGTTGACGTAGCGCGGCACCTTGCGTCGGCCCTCGAGCCAATGGAACACGGCCTGGGCCTTGCGGTCGATCTCGCGGTAGCTGTCGCCCTCGTAACCGACCAGGCGTGCTAGCTCGGCGGCGTTGAGGTCGAACTCCTGCATGAACTCGCGCAGGTCGTCGATGGAGATGTGTTGATCGGCCATGCGCCTTACTTGAGCAGCGGGTGGTCGTCGGGGAGTTGGTTGGCGTACCAGCGGGCGAGGCGCAGGCGAATGGACTTCTGGGACACCTGCGCCTCGGGCATGGGCGCGAGCTTCTTGTCGTGCACCAGCAGGCGATAGACGTATAGCGCCTTGTCGGCGTTGGAGTCGCCGGGTTCGAACTGCACGGCCTTGCGCTCGTTTTCGGCGTAGTGCACGCCGGCGGTGAGAGCGGCTTTGAAGAGTTCGGCTTCGTTCTTCAGCTTCTTCACGGACGAGCTCCTTCTCCTGCGCGGCGAGCGTTGAGCATAGCAGCCGCGCAGGGAAGGGAGGGGTGCTCGTGGCTAGAAGCGAAGCCCCACGCCGGCGGTGATCGTGAGGGGGTCGTAGCCGGCGGTGATGCGCTGCAGTGCGTTGTCGGGGCGCTCCAGGGTGACGTCATCGCTGATGAGGTAACGCAGGCCCACGTCGACGAACCAGCGATCGCCCGTGTCGTAGCGCACGCCGGCCTGGAGCTGAGCGGCCACGTCGTTGGTCTGGAATGAGGTCTCCTGGCCGTCGATGGTGAAGTCGATGTCGATCTCCTCGATCAGCACGATGCCGGCGCCGACGTAGGTGCGGTAGCGATCGCTGCCGAAGAGGTTGAAGTCGACCAGGGCGGAGAGGCCGATGCCGAGGCTGGCGTAGTTGCCGTCGGTGGCGTCGCCCAAACCCTGGACCGCGACGTCCTGGAGGCCGTTGGTGCGATACATGAGTTCGCCCTCCAGGCGGAAGCGCTCGCCGAAGTAGCGACCCACCCGCCCGCCGGCGGCGAAGGACGGGTCGAAGCTCGCGTCGTTCTGCGTTCCAGGAGTGCCGGTTCCGTCTTCGTAGGTGAGGGTACGGTCGCCGAGGAGGTTGAGGCCTAGGTCGGCGGTGGCGTACCAGTCCTGGGCGGAGGCCGAGGTGGCGAGGGCGGTGGTCAGGGTCACAGCGGCGATCGTGCGTAGGCGGTAGTTCATGGGAAGCGTCTCTCTTTAGGGGCCAGCCAGGTGGGGCCGGCGACGAGAGCGCTTTCGGCGCTGCGTTGCTGGTGCGATGCGCCCGTGCCTAGGGCGATTCACCAACGATTGCCAGCCTTCACGAACGGTGTGCTGGCTTCCCGGTCAGTGACTTGCCGGTCGCCAGTTCGGGGCTCGGGCGCGGAGGGGCGTAGAACCGCTCGTCGGGCGAAGCCGACGCAACCGCGGCGGCATTTGCGGCATCTAAGTACGCACAACTGGTTCCTTGGCGAGGCTGGGAGAGCGCCTACACTGCGGCCCCACCGGCGTCATGACCGCGCCTGAGTTCGCGTCAACCTCTTTGATTGGCTAGACATTCGCTTGTGCTCGTCCGCCGCCCCGCTGGGGGACGGGCGCTTACCGGAGTAGAGACCCTATGCGTCTGATACAAGCTGCTTCCCGCTCCCCGATCACCGCCGCCCTGGTCTTGATGGCCGCCGTGATGGTGGCTCCCGCCCAGGTCGTCCAGGCCGCCGACAAGGCGCCGTCCGGCCTGCAACAGGTGGATCGCTTCGACGTCACCGCCGCGTTCGTCCGGCCGGACACGGACTTCAGTGCCTACGACCGGGTGATGTTCATCGAGTGTTCCACGGCCTTCGTGAAGGGTTGGCAGGAGCGCGTGAATCGCCGTCGCAAGCCCAACGAGCGGGTGACCGATCAAGACCTGGAGCTGATGAAGGCAGACCTGTCCCAGCGCTTCCAGGAGGTCTTCGTCGAGGAGTTCACCACCCGCGGCGGCTACGAGCTGGCGCAGAAGGAGGCCAAGGGCGTGCTACTCGTGCGGCCCGCGGTATTCGACGTCGACCTCGCGGCGCCGAGAAACTCGAAGGGACTCTTCCTCGGCACCTCGCAGACTGAGGGGGCCGGCGCAGCGAGCCTGTTCATCGAACTCTACGACGCGTCCACCGGCACGCTGCTGGCGCGGATGATCGACCGTCGCACAATCCGCGATGCCGGCGTCACCCAGGTGGCGGGCCGTAATACCAACTCCCTCGGCATGCGCAAGCAACTGACCTTCTGGGCGCGTAAGGTGCTGGAAGGGGTGGAGGACTTGCAGCAAAACCCCGTCACCTAGCCGGGCTTCGATCGGAGCGGCCTTTAGGCGACGGCCGCTCCGGTCTTCGAGACCACGGTATCCGGACTGACGTCCGGCGCGCATTCGACCAGCGTGAAGCCCGTCGGTGACACGTCGAGCACGGCGAGGTCGGTGATCACCCGGTCGACGCAAGCCTTGCCCGTCAGCGGCAAGGTGCAACGCTCGAGCAGCTTCGCCTGCCCGTCCTTGGACACGTGGTCCATCACCACCACCACCCGCTGCACGCCAGCCACCAGGTCCATGGCGCCGCCCATGCCCTTCACGGTCTTGCCGGGAATCATCCAGTTGGCCAGATCGCCGTTGGCGGCGACCTGCATGGCGCCCAGGATCGCGAGGTCGATGTGGCCGCCGCGGATCATGGCGAAGCTGTCGGCCGACGAGAAGTACGATGACGTTGGCAGCTCGGTGACCGTCTGCTTGCCCGCATTGATGAGGTCGGGGTCCTCATCCCCGGGGTAGGGGAAGGGGCCCATGGCGAGCATTCCGTTCTCACTCTGCAGCGTCACGCTGATCTCGGGGGGGATGTGATTCGCCACCAAGGTGGGGATGCCGATGCCGAGGTTGACGTAGAAGCCGTCGCGAAGCTCAGCGGCGGCGCGGCGCGCCATGTCCTCCCGGGACCAGGGCATCAGGCGAGCTCCCGCTGCCGGTTGGTGGTGAACTCGATGCGCTTGCCCGCCACGGACTGCACGATGCCCTGCACGTAGATGCCCGGCGTGTGAATCCAGTCCGCCTCTAGCGCGCCGTTCTCCACCAGGCGCTCTACCTCGACGATAGTCGTCCGCGCGCAGGTGGCCATCATGGGGTTGAAGTTCCGCGCTGTCTTTCGGTACACGAGGTTGCCTTCGCGATCCGCTAGCTCCGCGCGCACCAGCGCGAGGTCAGCGACGATACCGCGCTCCAGCAGGTAGGTGTGTCCGTCGAACTCCTTGTGTTCCTTGCCCTCGGCCACGAGGGTGCCGACGCCGGTACGCGTGTAGAAACCCGGGATGCCCGCGCCACCCGCGCGCAAGCGCTCGGACATGGTGCCTTGGGGGCTGAACTCGAGCTCGATGTCGCCGGCGAGGTAGGCCCGCTCGAAGGTCTTGTTGTTGCCGACGTAGGAGGAAATCATCTTGCGGATCTGGCGGGACTCGATCAGGCGGGCCAGGCCGACCCCGTCGATGCCGGCGTTGTTCGACACCACCGTGAGGTTCTTCACGCCCGTGTCGTGGAGGGCGTCGATCAGGGTCTCCGGCATCCCGCACAGACCGAAGCCCCCGCAGGCGATGAGCATGCCGTCGCGGGCATGCTCGCGCAGGGCGTCGGCGGCGCTCGCGTAGCACTTATCCATCAATTCGCTCCAGCACCATCGCGAGGCCCTGTCCCACGCCGACGCACATGGTGACCAGGGCGTAGCGGCCATCACGCCGCTGCAGCTCGCGCGCGGCGCTCATGACCAGGCGCGCGCCGCTCATGCCGAGGGGGTGGCCGAGGGCGATGGCCCCGCCGTTCGGGTTGACGTGCTCGGCATCGTCGGGCACGCCGAGCAAGCGCAGCACCGCGAGCGCTTGGCTGGCGAACGCTTCGTTTAGCTCGATGACGTCCATGTCCTCGATCGCAAGGCCAGCGTTCTCCAACGCCTTGCGACTGGCGGGGGCGGGGCCGATACCCATCACGCGTGGTGCAACGCCGGCGCTCGCCAGCGTCAACACCCGGGCGATGGGATGCAGGCCGTGGGTCTGTACCGCCGTCTCGCTCGCGACGATCACGGCGGCGGCGCCGTCGTTGACGCCGGAGGCGTTGCCCGCCGTTACCGTGCCGTCGGGCGGCACGATCGCACGCAGTCTGGCCAGGGCGTCGAGGTTGGTGTCCGGGCGCGGGTGTTCATCTTGGGTCACGACCAGCGGGGCGCCCTTGCGCTGGGGGATCGTGACGGGCGTGATCTCCTCGGCCAGCTTGCCGGCCCGTTGGGCGGCGCTCGCGCGCGTTTGCGAACGCAGGGCGAAGGCATCTTGGGCGGCGCGCGAGACGTCGTACTCTCGGGCGACGTGCTCCGCGGTCTCGGGCATGCTGTCCACGCCGTGGGCGCTTTGCATCGCGGGATTGATGAAGCGCCAGCCGATCGTCGTGTCGAAGAGTTCGACACCGCGATCGAAGGCGTGTTCCGCCTTGCTCGTCACCAACGGTGCGCGACTCATGCTCTCGACCCCGCCGGCGATGATGAGGTTGGCATCGCCGCTGGCAATCGCGCGGGCCGCCGTGCCCACGGCATCGAGCCCGGAGGCGCACAGGCGGTTGATCGTGGTCGCGGACACCTCCTCGGGGCAGCCGGCGAGCAGCGCCGCCATACGGGCGACGTTGCGGTTGTCCTCCCCCGCCTGGTTCGCGCACCCGAGGATCACATCATCGAGATCCGCGCCGATTGTGGGGTGAGTGGCCAGCAAGGCGCGAATGGGCGTGGCCGCCAGATCATCCGCACGCACGCTTGCCAAGGCCCCCGCGTAGCGACCGATGGGGGTACGCGTCGTGTCGCAGATGAACGCGGCGTTGCCTAGCATTCGGGGCAGCGTCCCGCGAAGGCATCTTCGAGCAGCCCTTCGAGCGCGGCACGCTCCAGCGTGCGCGGGTTGAAGTAGGGGTTGGCCAGGGTGATGTCGATCGCGCGCGGGATGCCCTCGCGAGGCATGCCGAGGGCAGCGAGGCTGGTGGGCGCGTCGGCGGCCCTGGCGATGTCGAAGAGGGCGGCAGCAGGCGTCTGCGTGTCGAGCGCGCGTCGCAGGCGCCCCATCGCCTCGGGAACCGCGGGGGCGTTGTAGGCCAGGGCGTGGGGCAGGATCACCGTGTGCGTCTGGGCGTGGGGGAGATCGAAGCTGCCGCCGAGCACGTGGCACAGCTTGTGATGCAGGGCGACGCCGCCGAGGCCCAGGCAGGTGGCGCAGAGCCAGGCGCCGTAAAGCGCATCGCTGCGTGCGCTCGCCGAGCGCGGATACTCGGGAATGCGCGTCAACGCAGCTGCCAGGGATCGAATACCTTCCTCCGCCATCAGGCTAAGCGCGGGGTTGGTCTGCTCTGCGTAGAGCGACTCCACGGCATGGGCGATCGCGTTCAGGCCGCTGGTGATACTCAACTCGAGCGGTAGGCCGAGCGTGTGGTCCACGTCGTAGATGACCGTCTCGGGGAGTACCTTCAGGGTCTTCTGCGTCGTCTTCTGGCCGCCTTCGGTTTGCCCGATGATGGCGGTCATCTCCGAGCCCGCGTAGGTGGTGGGGATGACGAGCTGGGGAAGGTCCGTGCGCAGGGCGATCGCCTTGCCGAGGCCGATCGTGCTGCCGCCGCCGAAGGCGATCACCCCATCGATGTCTTCCCTATGCACGAGTGCCATCGCACGCTCCGTGACCTCGACGGGCGTGTGCATGGCGGCTTCGCAGAAGCGCGCCGTGCCCCGGCCTTGCAGGTCAGTCTGAAGCCGCTGTGCATCGTCGGCTTGGGCAGGTGTGGAGAGCACCAGCGCGCGCTCGATCCCGAGGCGGGCGGCTTCCTCGCCCGCGCGCTGGGTGGTGCCACTGCCGAAGATCACCCGCGCCGGATGCGCCGTGTACTCGAAGGGCTCGATCACGAGGGCGTCTTCAGCAGCGCCGCGTCGAGGCGCGCCAGGGCATCCTCGGCGACGGCGCGCTTGGCGGGCTCATCGCTGTCGAGGAGGGGGAGAAAGTCGTGACCGACCCCGTCGTACACCGTGAGCGCCATCGCCGGCAGGTCGGGGGCGCGCGCCTGCAAGCGCTGGATGTTCTCCGGGCCCACGGCTGCGTCCTCCGCACCCAGCAGCATCGTGAACGGGGTGGAGATCTCGTGGAGATAGTCGAAGGGGGCGTCGAGGGCGTCCTGGTTGGGCAGACCCTGGGGGAAGCCGTAGAGCCCCACCAGGGCGGCGTCGACGCCGCGGCGCGCCAGCTCGAAGACGTACAGGCCGCCGAGGCAGAAGCCGATCACGCCGGTGATCTGGTGAGCGCCCAGGTAGGACTGCGCGAGGTCCAAGAAGGCCTTGTCCCGCACCTGATGGCGTCGCGCGAAGGCGGCCTCGCGGGTCATCTCCGCCAGCTCACCCAAGCCTGCGAAGGTATCGATCAGGTGAACCTCGGCGCCGCGTTCGGCCAGGTGGCCGGCGAGACCCTGGTAGAAGGGATTGCAGCCGTAGATGTCGGGCAGGATGGCGATGCGCTTGTCTGCTGCCGCCTGAGGCCATCGGTAAGCCGAGATGCCGCCGTCGGTCACCGCCTCGCCGAGCACCGGCGGGGGGAAGGCGGCGACCGCTTTGCCATGGCACATGGTCAGGCAGCGTCGAGCGTGAAATCGATCTCGAGCACGCGCTTGCCGTCTTCGATCACCTCGGGCATCACGAACTCGTCCGTGTGCTTGCCTTGGCAGCAATCATCGCCCACCCAGTCACCGCCTTCGAAGTAGGCCTGGGTGGTCATGTCCAGGAAACCCGCCTTACGGATCTTGTAGTGCACGTGGGCGGGGCGCCAGGAGTGCTGACCCATCTGCTCGAGTAGAGCGCCCACCTTGCCCTTGTTCGGGATCTGATAGGGGACCGGAACCGTGCTTTCCACCTGGTACTCGCCGTTGGGGCCGGTCACCAGTTGCCCGCGGTAGTACTCGATGGGGATGTCGTCGTGGAAGCCGCTGTACTTGCCGTCCGGGGTGGACGACCAGACGAAGATGGTGGCCTCGGGCACGGGATTGCCCGCCGTGTCCTTCACGATTCCGCGCAGGAGCATGGGTTGGCCGCCGAACTGTTCCATGGTCTTGATCTTGCCGTCGGTGACCACCGGCACGTCTTCGCGGAAGTAGGGGCCTTCCAGGTCGTTGGTCGAGCCCTCGCGACCCTGGTTCATGTTCTCCACGATGGTGGTGTTCATGAACAGATCGATGAGCAGGGGCAGTTCGCCGCCCTTGGCCGTCTCCATCAGGTACTTCATGCCGGCGCGATACTCCTGAAAGGACACGTCGTGCTCGCGGAGGGCACCGCGTATGCCCTCGACGATGGAGCGAACGACGGTATCGAGTCGGTTGGGCGTCACACTGTCCATAGCACGTGGTCTCCGTATCAGGTGTTGCGAGCGAGGATGGTCGACAGGGCGTTCAGCAGCGCCGGCGCGGCCTGGTCGGCCTCGTAGCGGGGGGCGCGGAAGGCGATGTGGAAGTCGGGGCGCACGAGGAGGGCGCCGCTGTCTTCCATGTCCATGGTGGTGGCGTAGTCGCCGTAGGGGTCTTCGTAGGGGTGGCCGGCGCCGATAATGTGCACGTCGACAGGGATGCCAAGGGCGTCGCTTGCATGCGCCGCGGCCGCTTCCCAGCCCTCGCCGCCGATACCCGTCAACAGGGTGAAGCGGCCCTGGCCGCACAGATCCTTGGTGGACACCTTGCCGCTGGCCGTGTGCAGCCACACGTGGGGCAACGGTGCACCGGGGCGACAGGAGGCCTGGTGGTAGAGTTCCTCGTCGCGCTGCCAGGGCTCGGCGGGCGTGCCATCGCTGCACACGGCCGACGAGTCGTAGCGTTGGTTGAGTTCCACCCCGTGGCAGTTGTACACGGGATCCGAGGCGGTGATGGCCTGACGCAGCGCCTCGCGTTGCTCAGCGGCTTGCGGCGTGGCAGCCTTGCGAGCGGCCATGTTGGCGCGCATCTGCTCTGGCGTCTCCGCATCGAGCAGACCGAGCGCCTTGGCGATCGGTGGCATCAGCGCGAGGGAGCGGTTGGCGCGCCTAACGATCTGTTTCGCCACCGGGGCGCGTTCCTGGCTGTAGCTTTCGAGCAGCGCCTCGCCGGCCTTACCCTGCAGTACCATCGCCAGCTTCCAGGCCAGGTTGAAGCTGTCCTGGATCGAGGTGTTCGACCCCAAGCCGTTAGTGGGCGGGTGGCGGTGGATGGCGTCGCCGGCACAGAACACGCGGCCGCGCGAGAGCTGCGTGGCGTACATGTCGTTGACCGTCCAGGTGGAGTTGCTCTCGATCTTGACGGGGATGGAGGCGTCGCCGATCAGGTTGTGCACGATGTCCGTGGCGAAGCCTTCAGTCACCTCAGGTGGGCCCTGATCCACCTCGTAGCCCCAGATCGCCAGCCACTTGTTCCAGGGCCGCACCATGCGCACGACGCCGATGCCGAGGCCACCGACGGCGGAGCCCGGCTGGATGATCCAGTAGAGCACGCTCGGCCGGTGGGCGACGTACTTGGACAGATCGGCCTCGAACACCATGTTGATCGAGCCGGACTTGCCCATCTCCCCTTCCAGCGGCAGGTCGATCGCGTCGAGCACGCGGGAGTTGGCGCCGTCCGCGCCGATCACGTACTTCGATCGCACCTGCAGCTCATCACCCGTGAGGCGGTCGCGCAGCACCGAGGTGACGCCCGTATCGTCCTGGTCCAGGGACACGAACTCGGTATCGAAGCGCACCTTGGCGCCGCCTAAGGCGGCCTTCTTCACCAGGAGGGGTTCGAGCAGGTTCTGCGGCAGGTCGCACATGCGCGTGGGGCTCGCGACCTCGTAGTCGGCAGCGCGGTAGGGGGCCGTGCCCCAGGTCTTGATACGTCCCAGCTCCTCGCCGGCTAGCGATTCACAGAAGGTGTTCTCTCCCATGTACTCGTTGCCGACGGCGTAGAGGCCGCACTCCTCCTCCAAGCCGAGGTCACGCAGCACTTCCATGGTCCGTTGGTTGGTGATGTGCGCGCGGGGGGTGCGCGCCGTCCAACCGAACTTGTTGACGATGAGGTTAGGGATGCCGTAGCTCGACAAGAGCGCGGCCGCGGAGGCCCCGGCGGGGCCCGTCCCCACGATTAGCACGTCCGTTTCCACAGTCATCGTCCCTGGGACTCCGTCGTCTGTTGCTGCCGTTCCGCGCCGCCACCGGCGCAGTCCTGACCCTGCACGCTATCCAAGCAGAGTCATACCTACAAATACTTTCTAGGTAAGAAATGTATGCGTGATGGGTATGAGGCGTCGTCGTGTTCGCCCTTAGGCGGCAATGCTTGGTTCATCGGCGCCAGCGCTATCAGATGCCGCTCGTACGTGGGCGGCCATAGCCGCCGCTGCGGGCGGTAAGGCGTCGGCCGGCGGTCAGCTGGAGTCGCTGAGCGGCGCCCGGCGCAGGGTGCTGAGGAAGGCTTGCAGGACCGGCGCACGCTTTTGATCGCGGTACACAATGTTGATAGGCGGTCTCACGCTCGATTCCTCGAGGCGGATGAACCGCAGATTGGGGAAGCGCAGGGCCGCGACGGACTCCGGCACGATGCAACACACCTCGCCGAGCGCGGTGAGGGCCAGGGCGGAGGTGACGTCTTCGGCGGTGGCGGCGATGCGGGGTTCCACGTTGGCGTTGCGAAACGCGCCCACGACGAGATCTGCGAAGCTTGGGCGCCCGCCGTGGGGGAAGAGCACGAGCGGCAGATGACGCACCTCGCTGAAAGTGACGCTCTCCCCGAGTTCAGCGCGATTATCGCGGGAAACCACGAGAAATACCGCTTCCTCGCCAAGCTTCTCCATCTTGATGCCTGGCGTTTCGATGTAGTAACGGCCGACCCCTACATGGATGCGCCCATCGCGTATGGCGGTGAGTTGCGCCGCCTTGCCCATGCGCGTGAGGGATACTTCCGCATCGGGCACGGCCTGGCGGAAGCTCTTGAGGGCGTTCGGCACCCACTGGTAGATCACGGACCCGAAAAAGGCCACGTCGAGACGGCCGATTTCGCCCTTGTCCGCCGCCATCGTGCGTTCCTTGGCGCGATCGGCCTGGGCCAGGATCTTCCTCGCATCTTCGAGGAACGTGTGGCCCGCATCGGTGAGGGTGACGCCCTTCGCGGTGCGGATGAGCAGCTGGGCTTGCAGGTGGTACTCGAGGGCTTGGATCTGTCGGCTCACCGGCGGTTGGGAGACGTTCAAGCGCCTCGCCGCGTTACCGATGTTGCCTTCCTCGGCCACGGCCACGAAATACCTTAGCTGGCGAAACTCCATCCGTGACTCCATGCGAAAAGCGTATCGAATGGTGCCTTCGTTAGCATTTTACCGCAAGCCTTCGATCTGCCAGAGTCGTCGCGCAAGTCCCCTCACTAGGAGCCGCCGTGGCGGAATCAGCGCTGCGCGTAGATCACTCATCGCCCATCAGCGATGTGCAGACGGCGATCATCGATCTGCCGTTTCGACGATTGCAGACCTTCGCGCGCTTCCAGGCGCGGCACCAGAGCATCGTCCTCGTTCGCCTGCGCACGCGCTGCGGCACCGAGGGACTCGGTGAGGCGGTCACGCCGTGCGGGCCGTGGTGGAGTGGCGATAGCGTCGAGACCATCCGATCGATGATCGATCACTACTTTGCGCCACAGCTCCTGGACCGAGACGTCTTCCGCCTGTCGGAGACCCTCGCGCTCCTCGACCGTACGGCCAGGGGCAACAGCTTCGCCAAGGCGGCGATCGAGATCGCCGCGATGGATCTGATCGGCAAGCTCCTCGGCACCCCCGTGTGCAATTTGCTAGGTGGGCGGGTGCGGGATCATGTGGCGATGGCCTGGCCGCTGGCGTCCGGTGATTTCGATGCGGACGTCGCCGAGATGGACAGCATGCTCGAGCGCGGCGCGGCAAGCGCCTTCAAGGTGAAGATGGGCATGATGCCGATCGATGAGGATCTGCGGCGTGTGCAGGCGCTCGCGGCTGCGGCGAGGACGCGCGGCGCGTCGCTTCGCATCGATCCCAACGAGGCGTGGACCGAGGCCGAGGCGCGTGGGGCGTTCAAGCAGCTCGAGGACGACGCGATCGATCTCATCGAACAGCCCGTGCCGCGCTGGAACCTCCAGGCCATGGCCCGTTTGCGCGGTAGCGCCTGCGCCCCGTTGATGTTGGATGAGAGTGTGCTGTCGCCGCAGGACATGGTGCAGGCGATTCGCTTGGACGCGGGCGACGTCGTCTCCCTGAAGTTGATGAAGGCGGGTGGCCTCATGCGCACGCGCGCGACGGCGCAGATGGCCGACGCCGCGGGCATCACCTCCTACCTCGGCACCTTCCTGGAAACGTCCATCGGGACTGCGGCCAGCCTGCATCTGGGGGCGACGCTGCCGTCCTTGCCGCTCGGGGGCGAGACCATCGGCCCGCTGCTGCTGGCGCAGGACATCGTTCGCGCCCCGATTCGCTATGCCGATGGTGGGGCTTACTTGCCCGATGGTCCTGGCCTCGGGGTCGAGCTCGATGAAGACCGCGTCAAGGAGTACACGCGCACGTCAGGTTGAGTCGGACGTCGACGCGTAGTTAGTCGTTTCGATAGCAAGGCTGATCGTCGTCTCTCGGCGAGGCTTACCTGTGTCTGGGGCATTCGCAGGGCTCAATATTCATGCAGATAGCGTATGGAGGAGCCCCCCAGAAAGTATTAGATCGTATCAATCGATTTCGCTAAAACTCATCGCCACGAGAGGTGGGGAGTAACCTTATGAATACGTTCGCTTGTTGGTCGATCTTCCGCGTAAGCAAGAATGGTCTTGCGCACGCTTCGGCGCGCCCTGGGCTGTCCGTGAGGCTCGGAGTGCTGCTGCTGGTGGCAGTACTCACCCTGCCCTCGACGGGCGCGGCCCAGCAGGGGGATGAGGCGGCCCGTAGCGCAGGCGCGATCGAGGAGATCACGGTGTCCGCGACGCGCCGGGTCGAGTCGATCCAAGATGTGCCAGTGTCTGTCTCGTCCATCGGATCGGACACGATTCAGAAGACCGGCGTGTTCGATGTGGGTGAGCTGTCCCGCTACCTGCCCAACTTCGAGTTCTCCGACGCCAGCATCCTGCCCAACCTCTACGTGAGAGGTATCGGGTCCGGCACGACCCACTCGATAGAGCAATCGGTAGGCCGGTTCATCGACGACGTGTACATCTCCCGCGCCGCGGTCAACCTGCACCCCTTGCTCGATGTGTCCAACGTCGAGGTGGTGCGCGGCCCCCAGGGCACCTTGTTCGGCAAGAACACGATCGCCGGTGCGATGATCATCAACACGGGCGATCCCACGAGCGAATTCGACGCGTCTCTGAACACCTTCGGAAGCGACTTCAGCACCACCGGTGGCGCCTTCGGGGCCGAGGCCTTCGTGAGCAGTCCGCTGTCCGACACGGTGAGTGCGCGCGTCGCCGTGCTCTACCGCACGCGCGACGGCTACATCCGCAACGAAGCCCCGGGTCCCGACGGCGGCACGCGCGACGACTACGGCGCACGTCTGAAGCTCCGCTGGGATGCCGGCGACAACACCCAGGTGGACTTCAAGCTCGAGCACACGGCCTTCGATGAGGAGGGGCAAACGCCCTCCGAGGTGGTCGCCGGCCCCCCGGTGGAGGCCTTCCAGGCCTTCAATCCCGCCTTCACCTTCGACCGTGACTTCACCAGCTACATCGACTGCACCGCCGAGATCGAGGGCACGACTTTCTGCCCCGAGCGCGATCAGGACCACACGAACCTCACCCTCAACATCGCACACCAGCTGGGCGAGGTGGGAGAGCTGCGCTCGATCTCCGCTTTCCAGGCCTACGACTTCGTCCACCGCTTCGTGGCCGTGGACGGCGGCGTGGCGGGCGGCGCCTTCCGCGCCATCCGCGACGAGGACTTCGAGGGCTTCACCCAGGAGCTGCGCTTCACCTCCGAGGAGTTCGCCAAGTTCGACTACATCGTGGGCGCCTTCTACGAGAACAGCAGCGTGACGCGCTTGCAGAACGACGACACCAACGTGCCTGCGTTCTTAGGCGGGGGCCCGCCGCCGAACACGCTCAACGAGGATTGGAGCCAGGACACGGAGACCATCGCCGTGTTCGGTCAGCTGCGCTACCGCTTCGACGATCGCTGGTCGGCGATCATCGGCGGCCGCTACTCCTACGAGGAGAAGGACTTCAGTTTCTTCAGCCGCACGGTCGCCTACAACGGTGACCCGAACGTGGACCCCGCCTTGCCGGGCACGGAGGAGTTGGACTTCAACCTGACCCGCGATGAGGATCGCTTCACGCCGTCCTTCACCCTGCGCTTCGAACCCACCGACGACCTGTCGCTCTACGCCTCCATCAGCCAGGGTCACAAGACGGGTGGCTTCAGCGATCGACCGCAGGAGGATCAGGACTTCGATGCGGAGTTGGCCACGGCCTACGAGTTGGGGATCAAGGGCACGTTCCTGGCCGGTCGCCTGAGGGCCAACCTGGCGTTCTACCACGTGGATCTCGAGGATCTGCAGGTGGCTCGGGCGCTGCCGGGGCCGACCGTGTCCTTCGAGGTGCAGAACGCGGCGGAAGCCGTCAGCCAGGGGGTCGAGGTCGACGCCGTGCTGGATCTCGCCGCCGGCTGGACCCTCGGCGGCAACTTCGCCTACACGGACGCGACCTACGACGACTTCCCCGGCGCCTCGGCCACCTGTCCCGAGGTCGGAGGGTTCATTGAGGGCGACCTATGTAACTTCGAAGGTATTCCCCTCATCTTTGCGCCGGAGTTCAAGGGCGCGCTCTTCGTGGAGTACGAGAGCGAGCCCATCGTCGGCGATTGGATCTTCACCGGCCGCGCGGACGTGAGCTACTCGAGCCGCTACTACACGGAGCTCAGCTACTTCGAGTCGCTGGCGCAGGAGGAGTACGCCCTGCTCAACGCCAACCTCTCCTTAGGCTCGCAGGACGGTCGCTATACGGTGTCGCTCATCGGTAAGAACCTCACCGAGCAGCACGTGCTGGCGTGGGGCCTGGAGGCAGGGCCGTCCCGCTTCGTGACGCCGAACGCGCCGCGGGAGCTACGGGTGCAGTTCGCCATGCGCTACTGACGCCGGTCACAACCCTCCGTCGCCGAGACGATCTACGGTGCTCGGCGCGTAGGGTGCTTGTGACTATCGTTCAAATCAGGGCGCATCGTTGGGCGGAATTCGGTTCTCACCAATCTCAGGGGGCCGCTACCTACGCAGGCGCGCCCGGAACTTCTTGCCCTTGATCGGCCGATTCCTAAGCTGCTGCAGCGCTGCCGACGAATCCGCCTTTCGCACGGCCACAAAGCCGTAGGTATCGAACAGGTCGATAGCACCTACGGCCTCACTGGTGATGCCACCTTCCGCCGTGAGCGCGCCGAGCAGATCGCCAGGGCGAAGCTTGTGCTTACGCCCTCCACTGATCTGCAAGGTCACCATGCTGGGCCGCAGCTTACCCGCGCCCGGCTTGGCGTCTGGAATGCGGCAATGCGTAGGAAAAGCGTCAGGCAAAGCTTCCTCGATGTGCTCCCAGCGCCATGCCTCCCGCTCCTCGACCAAGCTCACGGCCACGCCCTGCTTACCGGCTCGTCCCGTGCGGCCGATGCGATGCACATACACCTCGGCCTGCTTCGGCAGCTCGTAGTTGAACACCGCATCCAGGTCCTTCACGTCCAGGCCACGCGCGGCCACATCCGTGGCCACCAGCACCGGGGCGCTGCGGTTGGCGAAGCGCACCAGCACTTCATTGCGTTCGCTTTGGTCGAGATCACCATGCAGGGCGAGTGCCACGATGTCGTGGGCGCGCAGATGCTTGGTCACGGCGGCACAGTCCGCCTTGGTGTTGCAAAACACCAGGTTCAGCGCGCCACCCCATGCCCGCAGCGAACGTACTAAGGCATCGCTTCGATCTTCGCGTGTGACGGTGGTCCAGAGCTGCTGGATCTGCGCGGGGCGCTCATCGTCGGTGACATCCACGGTCACCGGGCTTCGCTGAATCCGCCGGCTTACCGCGGCGATGCTCTGCGGGTAGGTAGCGCTGAACAGCAGCGTTTGGCGCTGCTTGGGTACAAAGGTCAAGATGGCGTCGAGCTCCTCGGCAAACCCCATGTCCAACATGCGATCGGCCTCGTCCAGCACCAACGTGGCGAGGTCTGTGAGGGAGATGCTCTGCTTGCGTAGGTGCTTGAGCACCCGCCCGGGCGTGCCCACGATGATGTGAGGGCTGCGCCGCAGGGAGGCGGTTTGGGGGCCGAGCGGGGCGCCGCCACACACGGTGAGCGTCTTGACGTTGGGGATGGCGCGGGCGAGGGCGCGAGTCTCCTTGGCAACCTGGTCGGCCAACTCCCGTGTGGGGCATAGGACCAAGGCCTGGGTGCGAAACGCGCTCACCTCCAGCTTGTTGAGCAAGGTGAGGGCAAACGCCGCGGTCTTGCCGCTGCCAGTCTTCGCGCGCGCCAGCACATCGGCGCCCTGCAGCAGGTGCGGCAGGGCCTGGGCTTGCACCAGCGTCATGTTGGTGTAGCCGTGGTCGGCGAGGCTGGCGAGTAGGGGCGGGCGGAGATTCAGGGAGCTGAAGGGAGCAGTGTCGGGCATCCCGTGTAGTTCCCTAGGCCGCGAGCTTGTGTCGCAGGTACTCCTCGTAGGTGCCACCGTGGTCGACGATCCCCGTGGGTGTCATGTCGATCACTCTCGTGGCCAGCGACGACACGAAGTCCCGGTCATGGCTGACGAAGATCAGCGTGCCCGCATAATGTTCCAGCGCCAGATTGAGCGCTTCGATGGACTCCATGTCGAGGTGGTTGGTCGGCTCATCCAGGATCATCACGTTCGGTGACTGCAAGATCAGCTTGCCGAACATCAGGCGCCGCTGTTCGCCGCCGGAGACCACGTGCACAGATTTCTCGCTATCGTCTCGCGAGAACAGCATGCGCCCGAGCGTCGCGCGAATCACCTGCTCATCAGCGCCCTTGGGCTGCCATTGCGACATCCACTCGAACAGGCTTACGTCGTTCGGGAACTCGATGGCCGGATCCTGAGCAAAGTAGCCGATGCTCGCATTCTCGGCCCACTTCACTTCACCGTGATCGAGGTCGATCCGCTGCATCAGGCAACGTAGCAGCGTCGATTTACCAATACCGTTGGGGCCGATGATGGCCACCTTGCTACCGGCTTCCACGGTCAGGCTTAAGTCCTGGAACAGCGGCCCTTCTTCGAACCCCTTGGTCAGCCGCGTCGCTTCCACCGCCAGACGGCGCAGAGGTTTTTCCTGTTCGAAGCGAATGAAGGGACTGACGCGGCTCGACGGTTTGACGTCCTCGAGCTGAATCTTCTCCAACTGACGTGCCCGGGAGGTGGCCTGGCGCGCCTTGGAGGCGTTGGCGGAGAAGCGGCTGACGAAACTCTGCAGCTCAGCCATCTTCACCTTCTTCTTGGCGTTGTCTGCGTGCAGCCGCTCGCGCGCCTGCGTGGCCGCGGTCATGTACTCGTCGTAGTTGCCGGGGAACAGCTGCAGGCGGCCGTAATCCAGATCGGCCATGTGCGTGCACACGGTGTTCAGAAAGTGACGATCGTGGCTGATGATGATCATGGTGGACTGACGCGTCTCGAGGAATTCCTCCAGCCAGCGAATCGTATTGATATCCAGGTTGTTGGTGGGCTCGTCGAGCAGCAGGATGTCGGGATCGGCGAACAGCGCTTGCGCCAGCAACACGCGCAGCTTCCAGCCCGGCGCGATCTCGCTCATCGGCCCCTCGTGCAGATCGACGGAGATGCCGACGCCTTCCAGCAGTTCGCCGGCGCGCGATTCGGCTGAATATCCATCCAACTCAGCGAACTCAGCTTCGAGCTCGCCCACCCGCATACCTTCCTCTTCGGTCATCTCGGGCAAAGCATAGAGGCGTTCGCGCTCCTGCATCACTTCCCACAGCCGCTTGTAGCCGAGCATTACCGCGTCGAGCACGCGGTATTGCTCGTACGCGAACTGGTCCTGAGAGAGCTGCCCCAGGCGCACGTGCGGCGGGATAGAGACGTTGCCGTGGGTCGGCTCGAGTTCACCCGCGAGAATCTTCATGAAGGTCGACTTTCCGCAGCCGTTGGCGCCGATGAGACCGTAGCGATGGCCATTGCCGAAGCTGACGGAGATGTCCTCGAACAGCGGCTTGGCATCGAACTGAATCGACAGGTTGGACGTTGAAATCACAGGAAAAACCACGCGGGATCGGATAGAGGAGGGCGGTCGCGGCGACACGTGGCCGCGGGCCTGGGGGCGGCGGAAGGATACCGCAGTTCCCTGGGCGGCGAGAGGGAGGTCTCGCCGGCGCGTCGGAGCTAGCCTCGTTTTGCTCGTGGGCCGCGCGCGCTATCCCACTGGCGGATTGTTGATGCATCCGCGCTTGAGATTGGATTCTGTTCCCCGGTGTTTCGGGGCGCGATAGCAACGGGGAACCTACCGCTGCTACCGGCCCGAGGAGATGCTGCCCTTACGCCATTGGTGACTTCAGCTGAATAGCTCGTCCCTTAGCGTATCCAGCGCCGTCATTGCCTTCGTTTGTGGGATATACAGCTGGGGGTCCTCGTCAGTGGCGTCCTGTTTGTTATTCGATTGCAAGGCCCCCCCACCGGAGAAGTTGATACCCTCATGCCCTACGTTCAGAGTGACCGCCCCACCGACACTCAGCACACGAGATGTCCCGCCCGACAGCCGCACAGCAGATCGCAGCGCCCAGAGGTTCTGCGAGCAACCGAAGAACCACGGAACGGAGTAGGGATCACCTTCCTCTGGGATTGGTAGCCGATAGATGGTCTCGAAATAGACAGCGGCATCAGTGCTGAGCGTCAGCGCGTTCCAAGCAATGTTGGGTATTCCAAGAAGTACGCCGTTTTTGTCGTCAAACCAACCATGGCGAAGTTGTGACTCGTACTTGAGGTCGTAGCTCCGCGTAAGTTCCACCCGGTGCTTGTTGCCCCACACATCGATGGCTGTCCGCAGGAAATACGACCAACCGACCATCTGGCCTTGCAGTTGCTTGTCCACTCCGAAATCGCTTGTGACTTGCTGAAGCGTGGTCTCTCGTCCGGCGTTCAACCCCACCGAGGGACCGTCCTTGTCCAGTCCGAGTTGTATCCCTGTTTGGGTTCTAACCGTGTACTGATGCTGTTCATTCGGTGTGCCCGGCGCCGCCGCAAGTCGAATGACTCGAGTCTCGTTATTCTCATCCGTTTTCGGGCCATGCTCGAAATAGATCTCTCGTCTGAACCACCCCTTGCACCATGGATCGTCCTGCAGATGCGATTTTTCACCGACTGTGAGTGAGCCGACAGGTGTCACGCGCAAGAAGTAAGCATCAGGCGTCTTAACGACCAGGAACATCAGGTTGAACTGCATTTCGGGGACCGCAGTCAAGTCGTAAAAGTCGCTCTGCCCCGCCGTTCCGAAGTGCGCCCCTGTTGGAAACCGGTGGATCGGCGATGCCGTGAAATAGGACTTTCTGGCGAGTTCGGGAGCGGACATGTTGAGCCTCTTTGTTAGTAGCTAGTAGTAGACTGGCCTTCAAGGACGGTGCTCCTCTTGACTCCACGCTGTCAACCCCGCTTCACTCAGCAGCCATACGCTACGTTGCAGCCGCTTGCCTTTGATAGTAGTGGCCGCCGAGCGCCAAGCCGCCCAAGAATCCCAGCAGGTGGCCAGGCTTTGGATAGTGAGCGAAGGCCAGATCGAGTGCTAACGCAGGTATCAGTGCGAAGGCAATCGCAGCTTTGAGGCCCCGGGACGGATCCACTCCGCGATACATCAGCAACAGGCCGAAGGCCGCGATGCCCATCACGGCCTGGGATGCCCCGGTGCCTACGTTCCACGGCGGTTCGACGAAGAGTGTGCTCAGCAGCGTGCCGGCAGCACCTGGCAGCAACCAAAGGACGAAGAATCTAGCAAAGCCAACGTGACGCTCAATGAACATACCCAGCAGTAGCAAGGAGAGGACGTTGTAGATCATGTGCAGCTGCTTCGCATGAATGAGTTGTGCTGCGACAAGGCGCCAAATCTCAAGGCGCCGGAGGTGATCGAAGGTCACACCACCGTACCGCTCCAACTGGATGACGGTGACCTTCCCCAACAGCGAGCCGGTAACCTCTTGCGCTACCCAAAGTGATGCGCCGACAGTGAGTAGCGACAGAAACAACGTGCAGTAGGGGAGTAGGCGCGATTTCATCTGGGTGTCTGGACCAGGGCGCGGCGCGCTAGCACGCCGGCTTGTTGCGTAGGGCTTCGGCTGGAAACTCGGAGCTAACCGCTTCGAAAGCTGCCGAGTTCAGGCCGGCAACCGCGATTGTGGGGGAAAAGGTGACCATCGCTGCACCCCCCACCAAGGAACTCACGATAGCTTGATCGAAGGGCAGGGTGCTCATACAGCCCGCTGGAGACCATACCCGAAAAGCTAAAATCTCGCCCCGAGGCATAGATGAAGCGGGGTACCGCTACTACCGGGCAGGGGCGTCGCGATTCGCAAAGACCCAACCGCGTTCCTCGATTTTTGCTATAGTCTCTCACTTAGGCGGCCCAAGCTCGTGACAATGTTGCCACGGGATATCGCACGTGCGGCCGCCCTATCCGCCCGGGTCACCATTCGACTGCACTGCGCGTCATGCTCTGTGACGTGCGCACCGCACACCCGCCTAGCGCGTCCGATCACTCGCGCCTTTGGTGCCATTCGTAAGCGATCAGCTATGGGCGCAAGTCCGTTGTCGCGCCTCGCTCTCACCTGACCTCGCTTACGCCCGGCGTTCGCGCGGTCGGCACCCTAACCGTGCCCTAGGAGTTCACCGAATGAGTACATCGCCAGGCGCTCGACACCCTTTGCTTATCGGCGAGAACGCCGCGCGCGACGACATCGCGCAAGCGTGGGAACAGGACAATCAGGCGTGGTGGGATTGGTACGTCTCGCTCGCCGAGCCCTTACCCTCCTACGCCCCGTCGCCGGACACGGGCGTCACCGATGTGCCGCTGCCCGATGATGACGCTGCCGTGGAAGGGCCCAGCACCCTCGCGGCGTCTCTAGGCCGGCCCTATGCTCTTTCGGATCAGCAGGTCGCTGCGTTTCGTCGCGACGGCTACGTGAAGCTGCCGGGCGTGCTGACCGCCGGCGCCGCCGCTACCCTGCGTCGGGAGATGATCCGCCTACTCGGCGACGCCTTTCCCGCTGACGCCGAGGTCACGGCAGAGTCGGGGCGCTTTCGCAGCCTGGAACTCGTATGGCTGCAAAACGCGCTCATTCGCGCCTTCGTGCTGAGTCCCCGCATCGCAGGCATCGCCAGTGAATTGCTCGGCGTGCCTGCTGTGCGTTTGTATCACGACAACCTGATGAACAAGGAGCCCGGCTGCGGACGCACGCCCTGGCACCATGATGATCATCACTTCCCCCTCGCCACGCACGATGTGGTCACTGCCTGGATACCGGCCCAAGCCATCTCGCGTGCGATGGGGCCGCTCGCCTTCGCCAAACCGATAGACGCATGGAAGTTGGTCCGCGATGTGCCCTTCAACAAGTTTGATACGAGCTACGATCGGCGCGTCGGTGAGGTCTTTCGCGAGGCCGGCGTGGAGGTGGACGATAGCGCCTTCAACCTCGGCGAGGTGAGCTTCCACCACAACCTGAGCTTCCACACGGCAGGTGCGAATCACACTGCGCACCATCGAGTGGTGCTCGCCAACACCTACTTCGCCGATGGCGCACGTGTGCGCGACGACCCGACGATGGTGTCCGGGGACTGGCGCAAGTTCATGCCTGGCGTAGAGCCGGGACAGCTTGCGACGAGCGCCCTGAACCCAGTGTGCTGGGCCCCCCGCTAAAGGGGCGCGAAATCAACCTTCCTAGCGAATCTACCGAGTTGAGAGCATGCCGTTGAGTACGACCTTCGAACGCAGCTGTGAGCATTGGAGCGCTGAGCGCAGCGAGGAGATGCAAGACTTCTACGCGTTGGCCTGGGTGGACTACCAGCACCTGGCCCAAGCGCGTGACTGGGTGGCCTGGTTCAGCGCGCTTCAGCAGGAGGCCGGGGAGCGGCCCCTCGAACTGCTCGACGTAGCGTGTGGCTCGGGCAAGTTTCCCGCCGCCCTGCGGCGCGACACCTCGCTCATGCGGACCTCGAAGGTCGACGCCATTCGCTACAGCTTGCTCGATCCGTCACCCTTCTCCATCGCCCAAGCCCGTGTTCAGCTCGCGCCACCTTTCCACCTGGCCGATGAGTTCGTCACCACGTTGCAGGGACTGGAAGCCGTGGCCGGTCGCTTCGACGTGGTGTGGGCTACCCATGCGTTGTACGCAATTCCGCCGGACGAGCTCAAACAGGCCTTGCAGCGACTCCTCGAGGTGACCCGTGGCGTCGGATTCATCGCGCACAGCAACGCGGCAGGGCACTACATCCGTTGCTACGAGCACTACCTGCAGGCCCTTCGCCCCGGCGAGGACCTAGCGCCGTACACCACGGCTGAGCAGATCGTGGCCACGCTGGAGGACCTGGGCGTGAGCTGCTCCTGCGAGGATCTTACCTACAGCAACGGTACTGATCAGACGGGCCTTGCCGAAGGCTACCTGCAGCGCTGCGTATTCGACGGCGAGATCACCCTGGCGCAGATGCTCGCCAGTGAGCCACTGGGCGATTACCTTCGCAGCTGCCGAGAAGCAGGGCGTTGGTGCTTTCCCCAGAGCGTGAAGATGATCAGCTTCGACCTGCGAGGCCACCCTGCATGAGTGTGGACCCTTCGCAAACACGCTTAGCCGAACGCCTGCGTCAGCGTCAGCAACCTACACCTCAAGAACTGCGCGAACACCTGCTCGAGGTGCACCGACACAACGCGGGCTTTACCGAAGCCTGCGCTCATGCCAGTCGCGATAGCACCGGGCGCAACAGCTATGAGTGGCTGGCCGAACTCCTCGATGGCGAGCGCCCTTCTCATGTGTTGGACCTCGCCTGCGGCAGTGGCCTGTTGAGTGCCCTGTGCTACGCGCGCCAACCCAGCGGCTTGGCCGTCACTGCGGTGGATATGAGCGAACACGAATTGCACCTCGCTCGCGAGCGCCTAGCAGGCACCGGTGCGTCGCTGCACCAGGGCATGGCCCAGGAGCTGCACTTTCTGGACGACAGTTCCGTGGATGTGGTGCTGTGCCACTGGGCGTTGACCCTGATGGATCCGGTGGAGCCTGTGCTGGGCGAGGTGGCACGCGTGCTGCGCCCCGGCGGGGTGTTTGCGGCGATCGTAGATGGCGACATGCGCCTGAGTACCAACTACGAGGCGGTTCACCACCTGATATACGATGCCGTGAGCGATGAATACCCGGGCTACGGGGAGTTTGAGCTAGGCGATGCACGCGTGCGGGGTGCCGACTCGCTGCAGCGCCTGGTGAGCCGTTACTTCGATGCAGACCCCGTACAGGTGGAGTCGAATGTGTTGCATCTCGAGGCGCCACCGCCAGCCCTGGCCAGGGTAGTCGCCGGGTTCTTCTACGCGGCTTTCGTCTTGTCTGGCGCTGCCGAGCAGCGCATGTTGGCTGCCCTCGAAGCACACTTTGCCGCGGGCCCGAGCGCCTTCGCCATGCCCATCAATCGGCTAGTGGCCCGCAAGGCGCAGGGTCAGGGTCACGCCGCCAAGCCTTCGCTCGCCGCGACTCGTTGATCGGACCGTAGCGCCGCTGGATCGAGCGGTGGCCCTGGCCGACGCAGCTCATCGAAGCCTGGTGATTGATGAACGCGCACCACCTACGGCGCCGAGGTGACCTGATAACCCTGACTGACTCGACGGTAGTGCACCCCTCGAAAGCGATAGATGCGCTGAGAGAGGCTGCCCACGCGTTCGGCCTCGGTGGGTAGCTGGCGGACCACCGCTCCCAGGGGCGGAGCAATCGCCACGTAGGAGTCGCCGTCGCCGACGTAGAAGTGGCCGTCGTAGAAGACGTATTCACGCCCCGCGTGGAGTACACGCTGGTGCCCCGGTGGCGCGCGGTTGAGGCGCTGACCGCTGAGATATCCAGGTGGCACGGACGGCGCGCCACCAGCGGCCCCCGGCGGCGCGGCAGGCGGCCTGGGTGGAGGTGGTGGTTGAGCGAACGCCACCCCTAAGGCGAAGCTACTTGCTAGGAGGATCAATGCTTGCCTAGCTCTCATCGCGTCTCTCCTTCTGCTCACGCACTGTTGCCTTGTGCGTTGTAGCCTGCAGCCTATCGGCACCCGAGCAAAAGGCTGGGGGCGCGCAGGCCGTGTGCATATTCGCGGCACCGCGGCACCGCGGCACGCAAAGGGCGACGGCGACTTCGCCGTCATGAACGTCATCAGCGCTACGTGCCTTGCAATTGGCACACTGCCCTGACCTGCCCATGCGACAACGCTTTCCTCGGCTTGTGCGTCGAAGTCAAGCCGTCCTCTGCAGCATTGCCTGCGGAAATCTGCACATTGATCGGTGCTCGCACGTGAGGTCAGATGGCGTTGGGCATGGAGGATGTCCTCCACGCCACCCCATGGCTACGACTTTCCGGAGCGCCACATGGCACTGACACGCCGACCCGACGCGTTGATCTGGCAGGCGAACGCTGCGTTCGTCGGGCCCGTGCAGGTGAGACGCTCCCTGCCAGCAGCAGATGTCCAATCGATAGGCCCGATCGTGTTTCTCGATCACTTCGGCCCCGTGGATGCGCCTGAAGGAAAGCTGCCGGCCCACCCCCATGCAGGCATCGAGGTGATGACCTACCTGCTCCAGGGCGCCAACGAACACACGGACAGTCAGGGGCATGTGGGCAAGATTGAAGACGGCGGCACCCAATGGATGCGCGCAGGGGCGGGCATCCTCCACGCGGAGCGCAACTTGGTGGATCGCGCCACCACCCTGCACGGCCTGCAAATCTGGGCGCGCCTACCGATCGCTGAGCAGGACGCTGAGCCCGCTTACCGAGCGTTCCAAGCGAGCGAGATGCCCACCTGGCGCCAGGAGGGCGCCGACATTCGCCTGTTGTCTGGCGCCCTAGGCGGCCACGTCGGGCCCATCCCGCTGGCGCTGCCCTCGCTCATGGCGCATGTGCGCGTGTCCCACGGTTCATCCGTGTCGATCACCCTTCCGCACCCCGATCACGAGTACGGCGTCTACACGGTATCGGCCACGGGCGGTGCGCGCGTCGATCGGCATGCGCTTGACCGACCGGGTCTAGCCGTTCGCCTCGGCGATGACGCCGGCACCGTCGCGCTGACAGCAGGGGCGGATCAGGCGGCCGACTACTTCCTGTTCGGTGGCGAACCCGCGCCGCAGCCGCTGGTGTACGGCGGCCCCTTTGTACTCGACAGTGCGGCAGCCATCGCCAAAGCACAGCACCGCTATGCGGCGGGCGAGATGGGGACTTTGGATGGGATTCCGTTTTAACCTGGGCGCGCAGATTTCACCGGATTCCTAACCAGAGGTATTGGCCGATCATGAACGTACTCGCCTTCGCTGCAAGCAACAGCCGACACTCGATCAACGGGCAGTTGGTTCAGTTCGCCCTGCAGCGTCTGACCACATCCATCATCCCGGGGGCGGTCACGCGTGTTCTCGATCTCAACGACTTTGAAATGCCCATCTACTCCATCGATCGGGAGCAGGCCGATGGCATCCATCCACTCGCGCAGAAGTTCTTCGATGCAATTGGCGAGGCCGATGCCATCGTCGTCTCCTTCGCGGAGCACAATGGATCGTTCACAGCGGCTTGGAAGAACATCTTCGATTGGATGAGCCGCATTGATAGCAAGGTGTGGCAGGGTAAGCCGATGGTGGCGCTCGCGGCGACGCCGGGCAAACGCGGCGGTGCAGGCGTCCTCGGCACCGTCGAAAGGCTAGCCCCATTCTTCGGCAGCACGCTCACCGGCAAGTACGGTGTTGCCAACTGGTCCAAGGCCTGGGATCCAGCCAGTCAGTCCCTCAAATTGGATGTAGACCTGGCAGGCCTCGATAGCGCGTTGGCCAGCCTCAGAGACCACTAGTCTAGAACGGGGCCGGCGCGAGTGAGCAGTCTGGCGCTACGCGTGCAGTTCGCGATGCGCGGCGCCTGCGCCCCGAAGATCCGCATCAGCGCAGGAGGAACCCCGCGCGGAACGGATCCTCCGGGTCGATCACCCACTGCGTCGCGCCGGTGACCCAGGCGCGACCCTCCACCTGCGGAACGATCTGAGGCCCCAGTCCGCCGGCGTGATCGTGCTCCTCCACGATCTGACAGTAGAAGCGGCTGCCGAGGATGCTCTCGATACCGATGGTCTCGCCCACGGCGATCTGTTCCCGTGCACGCAGCAGCGCGAGGCGCCCGCTGACGCCCGTGCCGGTCGGGCTTCGATCCACCTCGCCGTCGGTCTTTTTGGCTGAGGAGTGAGCGGCTTCATTTTCTGCCTTCACTTCCACCGTATTCGTGTGGCCGCCGATCCAGCGCTCGCGTTCATAGAGGGTCAGGTCCGCATGCGGATGGAGTTTGCGGGCGCAGCCCATCCCGGCGATGCCGGTGCCAATGATTGCGATACGTTCCACGTGACGCATACTTTAGTGCCGCGACCGTTATTCTGCAAATGCGTGGACGTAAATGCTGGGCACACGTGTTTAACGGCAAACCCACATTGTAGAGCGGTCGAAAAGTGCGACCCGTGACCGGTCACCGGTGGCTTGTCGTGCGTCTATCGATCGCCTTTACATGGCGGTTACTGATCACCGGTCACCCATTCCCCGGCTAGGCTTT
>JBCBZW010000054.1 GCA_039815145.1 Pseudomonadota bacterium | reverse complement strand
GTTGGGAGGGAGAGGGCAAGTGCCACCGCCCCGTGTGGGGGGGAGGTTAGGGCGGCGGCACTTGTGAACGGGCGAGCCGCAGGCGCGGCTCGCGATGGATCAACCTTCGCCGACGTGCGCCGGACGGGCGGGCACGAAGGGGCGAGCAGCATCGGCGCGCCGATCGCGGCGCCGTCCTTGACCCTTGCGGGCCATGTGCTCGGCGATCGCGCGGTTCAGGCACTCACCGCTGGTGAGGGGAACCTGCATCATGCCGATGGCGCCTGCGGAGACGCGGTGGGCCGGGGCAGCGAAGGAAGAGGTGTTGCGTTCAGTTGTCTTGTGCATGTGTGTGTCGCTCCTCAAAAGCGAAGTAGGGGCACATCGGTTCCAGGCCAGCCGGTCTCGATGTGCAGATGCACAATATGCGGATACCTCAGGGGGAGAAAAGCGGGAAAAACTCACCCGAGAGATGAGAAAAATTCAGCTGTCGGGACGGAACGTGGCCAGGATCCACTCGCGCAGGCGTTGCACGTCGTCGTCCTCGAGGCGATCCTCGCGGCACACCAGGTAGTAGCTCGCATCGGTCACAAGCTCCTGATCGAAAAGGCGAACAATGCTCCCGTGCTGGAACCACAGGTCCGCCAGGGGCACGGGCACCAGGGCCGCCCCCACGCCCTGCTCCGCCGCCCGCACCACCGCGATCATCGAATCGAAGCGGGTGGTGGTGCTCACCTTCGGCAGCCCGATTCCTGAGGCCTTCGACCACAGCTCCCAACCGTCCGCATTCGTCTTGTGCACGATCATCGGGAAGTCGCTGACCACCTTCTTCCCCTTCACGCGCAAACGCTTGGCGAAGTCCGGGGACCCGGCCACCGCCACGCGCAACGGCAGCAGCAGATTGGAGGGCAGGTTGGCCGGCGGCGAGCGGAACAAGCGGATCGACAGATCGGCGTCCGAGGGGTGTTTCTCCGAGGACTCATCGCTGGTGCCCACCTCGATGTCGATGTGCGGGTTAGCGGTCGTGAACTCAGGTAAGCGCGGCGCGAACAGCTCGCTGGCGAAAAAGGGCTGCACGGAGATGCGGATCGTGCGGTTTGCGGGGCTGGCGCGATGCTTGGCCACCACCGACTCCAACTGCTCGATCAGCGGATACACGTCCTCGTAGAGTGCGCGGCCGAAGGGCGTGAGGCGCAGGCGTCGGGCGTTTCGATCGAACAGCTGCTCACCCAGCTCCTCCTCCAACGTCTTGATCTGATGGCTCACCGCGGATGCGGTGACGAACAGATCCTCAGCCGCGAGACGAAAACTCTCGTGCCTCGCCGCCACGCAGAAGGTGCGCAGGCCGCGAAGGGAATGCTTGGGGATGGTGCTCATAGGGGGACGTAGGTGGCAGTCAGGTGCCTGCGACGGCCTCGGTATGGGGCCATTGACGGCGACATCAATACACCATCGCCCGAAAAGAGACAAAGTCTGCGGCCACTATTTCTCGATTTTTCACCCACCACCTCAATCCACTCGGTTGCAATCACCGGTAGGACCAGGGCTGTGCTGCAGGCGTCGCGCCGGAGACGACAGCCCCCGGAAAACTGCGCCGCCACGTACCTTCAGGGGGTCGGGCGGCGCACCACGAAACATGAACTTCTGCCTATTCTACTCGATAGGCAGCGATCACCCCCGCCTGGTAAGCAGGCGAGCCCACCTGCGCACTCGCCCGCTGGCGTGGCGCCTCCCTCGCCGCCCCAGGCTGGCGCGCGAGAATCCACCACTCCACGACGATCAGGTTCAGGGCCCACCCGCCCCAGGCAGCGATGACGTAGGCATCGGCCATGCTGAGGCCAGCGCCGTAGATCGCAGCGCCCAGCTGCGTGCGCATCGTGAGCGCGGAACAACTCATCGCGTAGGAGCGGATGATCCAGCGGCGATGGCCGGCGTGATCACCGACCATGGCGCGCGCCAGGGCCATCAGCGTACTGGTCACCCAGAGGATGGCCAGGGCGGCGAAGGCGACACCCGTCGGCGGCCCCTCAAAGGTGCTCGTGGACAGGTTCAGGCCCGCCCCGGCGCTCAGCAGCACTGCGCCCACGTAGGCGCACCCGAGCGTGCGGTGCGCCGCCCGCGTCATCCGCCAACGCCGCCCCAGGAATTGTCCCAGGCCCAGCACCATGGCCGCGATCCCGGCGCCCACGTGGAGCATCAGAATCGGCTGCTTAGCTGCGTAGACGGCGCGCTGCTGGACGAAGGAATACTCATCGGGCGACACCACGAGGTAGCGGGCGACGGCGATGCACAGCCCCCCGACGAGCGCCGTACAGAGCAGCATCAGCCCCGCTGAGCGCAGCGCTGCCAAGCGCGGGTAGGCCGTCATGACCCCACCCCCTGGTGCGCACCGTTAGCGGGCTGGGGCAGCCGCGACAGGCGATCGGCCTCGGGCGCCGGGGGCGTCGGCTCGACTTGCGAGGCTGGCGCCACTACCGTGGCCGAGCCGGTGGGCGGCGCGGCGCACAGCGACGAGCAGGCGCCGAGCAGGACGGCAGTACAGGCGACGGGCAGCGTGTTCCTCAGGCGAATAGTGGTTGGTTTCATCACGTTCTCTGCGGTTCTCGGGGATGGAGCGGCGATGGCCGCAGCTACCGCAGGATCTCCCCTCGCGCTCGCCTACCGACGTACAGATACGTGAAAACATTGGAGAAGTTCGCGAGTGACGAGGCGATGACCACTCGCGAATCGTGAGTGAACAGGGGCATGGCCAATCTCGCGCAGCTGCTGACCCATCCGCTGGGGCGGGCCACGGCCATCCTGGCCGCCGTCGCGCTGTTCTTCGGCACCGTGTCGCCCTACGACGCCGTCACCTACCTGCCGCTCTGGGCCAGAGCGAGCTATTGGTTCATGTTGATCGTGGCGGGCGTGGCCGTGCAGTGGGCGGCGGCGCGTGCCCTTCGCGAACGCATCCGCCCCACCTGGGCCCGCTTCACCGTGGAGACGCTGCTCTCCACCCCGCTGCCCTTCCTGCTCATCCTGGGCACCCAGCAGCTGATCGGGCGCCCGGTTCCGCCAGACTTTCACGCCCGGCTCGTGGCCTACACCTGGGTCATCGTGACCGCCCTCTGGGCCCTGCGCCCGCTCCCGTTTTCGCGCCCGGGGAATGCCTCACCGGAGGCTCCCGTGGCCCCATCGGATGGCGAGGCCGACGCCGTGCGGGCCTTCCGCGCCCGCCTCCCCCTGGAGCATCGCGAGGCCGAGCTTTACGCCGTCTCCGCCGAAGACCACTACGTGCGCGTCCACACGGCGGTGGGCACCACGATGATCCTGCAGCGCCTGTCCGACGCGGAGCAGCTCCTCGCCACCCTCGACGGGGTGCGCGTGCATCGCTCCTGGTGGGTGGCACGGGCGGGCGTGGCATCGGTGACGCGGGCCAGCGGCAAGCTCGATCTGCGCCTCAAGTCCGGTGCGTCGGTACCCGTCTCGCGCGCTGGGGCGGCGCGCGTGCGCGAACACGGGTGGCTGTGAGCCGATCCGCGCCCGTTCCCCGCCTAAGCCAACGGGGTCGCGGAATCGACTAGAAGTCACCGGGCCCCGACGCTTCGCTCGCAAAGGCAAAGGGACCCCCACCATGAAGCAACTGGCTCTACTCCTCGCCCTGCTGTGCACCATCGCCACGGCCTCGGCGGTCGAAATCACCGTGCCGGCCGGCACCACCGTCTACGCCGAACTCGATCAGAAGGTGACCTCGAAGAAAAGGGCCTTCGCGGTGGGCGATATCGTCGACGCCCGCGTGTGGCGCGACGTGCAAATCGACGGCCGCACCGTGTTCGAGGCGGGCGCCCCGATGACCGTGCGCATCTCCGATCTGCAGCACAAGCGCATCGCGGGCCGCAAGGGCGATATCGAGCTCGAGGCGGTGAGCGTGCAAGCGGTCAACGGCCAGACCATCAACCTCGACGGCGGCTACGACAAGAAGGGCAAGCACCGCATGGCCCTCGCCGCCTCCCTAGCGTTCTTCGTGGCCTGGCCGACCATCTTCCTAAAGGGCAAGGACGCGGTGCTCGAGCCCGGCACGGTGTTCGACGCGGAGGTAGAGGGCAACCAGCGCCTGGTGCTGGAAGGCGTCTCGGCGGCGACGCAGCTACGCCTCGGCGACGGACCGCAGACCGACGTCTCCGCCGAAGTGCTCTACGACCGGATGGGCGAGAAGGAACGCAACCTGCCGCTCGCGATCACCAGCTGCCAGGTGGACCTGCAACCGCCGCGCGTGCTCACGGTAAACGACCAGTCGATCGAGGCGATCGACGCCGAGGTGCAGAACACGCGCGAGAGCGACGGGTGCAGTGAGTACGCCGCGACGGTCGACCTCAAGGTACTGGGCAAGCACTTCACCAAGGGTATCAACCGCTTCGAGATCGGCAGCGCAGGCCATGTGGCCGAAGTGGTCCTCGACGTGGAGCTATAGCACGCCACGCTGGCGAAGCGCTAGCCGTGCCGATACCCTGGCGGCCTCGATAAGCGGTCCATCGCGCTCCGTGCTCGTGGACGACCGGCTCCAGGAGAAGCTCCAGCATGAACTACTTCGTCACCGGCGGTACCGGCTTCATCGGCCGCTTCCTCGTCCCCAAGCTGCTGGATCGCGGCGGCATCGTGCACCTGCTGGTGCGCCCGGGCTCGGTCGCCAAGCTGGAGGCCCTGCGCGAACTGTGGGGCGCGAGCAAGGATCAGCTGGTGGCCGTGGAGGGCGATCTCGCCGAGCCGAACCTCGGCGTGGCGGAAGCATGGACCGCTGAGCACGCCGGCAAGATCGACCATTTCTTCCACCTCGCCGCCATCTACGACCTGCAGGCGGACGCCGAGAGCCAGCGCACGGCCAACGTGCAGGGCACCGCCGAGGCCATCAACCTCGCCCGCGCCCTGAAGGCGGGCTGCTTCCACCAGGTGTCGTCCATCGCCGCGGCCGGCTTGTACCAGGGCACGTTCACCGAGGACATGTTCGAGGAGGCGGGCTCTCTCGATCACCCCTACTTCCTCACCAAGCACGAGTCAGAGGGCCTGGTGCGCGAGGCGCATGACCTCAACTGGCGCATCTACCGCCCCGGCATGGTGGTGGGCCATTCGCAGACCGGCGAGATGCTCAAGGTCGACGGCCCCTATTACTTCTTCGAGGCGCTCAAGAACCTGAGCAAGGTGGTGCCCCAGGGCTTCCCGCTGCTGCTGAACAAGGCGGGACTGCTCAACATCGTGCCGGTGGACTTCGTTGCCAACGCCATCGATCACCTGGCCCACGTGCCGAACCACGACCGCGAGTGCTTCTTTATCACCGACCCCGAGGGCATCCGGGTGGGTGACCTGCTGAAGGTGCTGATGAAGGTGTCGGGCGGACCGAGCCTCGTCGCCCTCGACGTGGCGGCCCTCGACTCGGCCACACGCCTGGCCGGCAAGGGCATCAGCATGGCCGGGCCGCTCAAGGCCCTCGGCGAGCAGGCCGTCGCTCGCATGGGCATCCCGCCCGAGGTGATGGCGTACCTGCACTACCCCACCCGCTTCGACTCCACCAAGACCCAGGCCCTGCTGGCCGAAAAGGGCATCGAGTGCCCACCCTTCGAGTCCTACGCCGAGGTGCTCTGGGACTACTGGCAGGAATTCCTGCGCCCGGGCGGCGAGCAGAGCCTGATCCGCGAGGTGGATGGCCTGTTCAACCAGCTCATCGGTCGCCCCACGGTCTCCGCCCTGCGCCGCAAGGTGCATGGCAAGGTGGTGGTGGTCACGGGCGCCACCAGCGGCATCGGCAAGGCCTGCGCCCTGCGCCTGGCCGAGGCCGGCGCCAAGGTGCAGCTGGTGGCGCGCACGGTGGAGAAGCTGGATGAGACGCTGGCGGAGATCCAGCAGATGGGCGGCAACGCCCAGGTGCACTCCTGCGATGTGTCCAGCGAGGAAGCCTGCAGCAAGCTGGTGGAGGACATCCTGCGCGAGCACGGCCACGTCGACATCCTGATCAACAACGCCGGCCGCTCGATCCGCCGCTCCGTGCGCTACAGCTACGATCGTGTGCACGACTTCGAGCGCACGATGAACCTCAACTACTTCGGTGCCCTGCGCCTGATCCTCGGCTTCCTGCCCTCGATGGAGGCTAACGGCGGCGGACACATCATCAACATCTCGTCGATCGGCGTGCTCACCAGCCCGCCCCGCTTCTCCGCCTACGTGGCCTCGAAGTCGGCCCTGGACGCCTTCAGCCTCTGTGCGGCGCCCGAGTACGCCGCGGAGAACATCACCTTCACCACCATCCACATGCCCCTGGTGCGCACGCCGATGATCGCGCCGACGGGGCTCTACAAGGCCTTCCCGACGCTATCGCCGGAGCAGGCGCGGGATCTTGTGATCAAGTCCATCGTGTCGCGGCCGCGGCGGGTGTCCACCCCGCTCGGCGTCACCGGCGCCGTGGCCCAGGCCACCGTGCCCAACGTCACCGAAGCGTTTCTCAGCCAGGCCTACGCCCTGTTCCCGGATTCGGCGGCAGCCCGTGGCCTAACGGATGAGGAAGCTGCCAAGGAGAAAGCGGACGTGCCTTCATCGGCCCTGGGCTTGGCGCAGCGGCTGTTCGTGCAGATCATGCGCGGGGTGCACTGGTAGGGTCGCCACCCGCCGGCGCACCCGCCCACCGAGGCCCTCGGGACTGCTCCAAGTGCCGAATCTCGCTAGAATTCCCTGGGCGTAGATCATTTCCAGGGAATCACCCGTATAGCTTCCAGTAACGACACCGACGAAGCGCTGCTGCTCCGCTTTCAACGGCACGGGGATCGCCGCGCGTTCGACATCGTCTACGAGCGTTATCGCAAGCCCTTGCTGAGCTTCACGGTTGGCCTGTCGGGTAACCAGGCCGTGGCCGAGGAGGTGTCCCAGCAAGCCTGGCTGCAGCTGCTCGAGGCGACCGAACGGGGCACCTTCACGCCGGGCGCGGGGTCCAGCTTTCGCGCCTATCTCTACACGATGGCGCGCAACCGCTACATCGATGACTACTGCCGCCGACCGCAGCCGGTGCGCAGCGAGTCGCTCGCCGGGGGGCAAGCACTCGAGGACACGCTCGCCAGCGAGGACGGCGCCTTTGGTGGTGCGGCCGCAGAGCAGGGTCGCCTGCGCCTGTTGGCGGCGCTGGCGGAACTGCCGCTGGAGCAGCGCGAGGTCATCGCCATGTGGTCGGCGGGCATGTCGGCGGAAGAGGTGGCGAGGGCGACGGGCGCACCGCGGAACACAGTGCTGAGCCGCAAGCGCTACGCCCTGAAGAAACTGAAAGAGTCCCTGGGGACCACAGCGAGGTCACTACTCGATGGCTGAACAGCACGATGATGAGTTGGACGACTGGGACGACGGCGAGGCATTCGCCGGCCTGCTCCAGTCGGCCGCGGATCCCTCGCGCCTGAAGGCCCAAGACACCGTCGTCGCGAGCGCCGCCGATGCCGCCGCCGCACGCCTGCGCCCGGCGCCCCGCCGCTCCCTGGCGAGCTGGCCCATCGCCCTCGCCGCAGGCCTGGTGGTGGGCGCCGTGCTATCGCCGCTCTCAACGCCGTCTTTAGGCCCGAGCGACGCGATCCCGGACGCTGGCCTCATGCTCCCCGCCGATGCCACCCGTTCGGCGAGCGGCGGCGTCGAGGTGGCCGTCGCCGAAGCCGATCCCGCCGTGTGGTACCGCTACATCCAGGAGCTGATCTACCGCGGCGACTTCGCCCTGGCGGAAGCCCACCTGCACGCCTTCAATCAACTTCACCCGGACTACCGCTCCGACCGCTGAGGGACGCCCCGGTGACCCGTCCGAATCGCACTTCGCGCCCACCCGCCTGGATCCTCTGCGCCCTTGGGTGCCTGGCCTTCGTCGCCGCGCACGGGCAACCGAACGCGGCGACGCCCTCGGACCAAGCCGCGGCCGAGGCCCTCGCCCAGGGCATCAGCTTGATCGACCTCGGCGAGTACAGCGACGCCATCGAGGTGCTCTCGGCGGCTCTCAGCGACGTGCAGGACCCCACCCTGCGCGGCGACCTCCTGAACCGCCTGGCCTGGGCCAACGGCCTGCTCGGCGCCAGCAAGGAAGCCTTGGCGCTCTACGCGCAAGCGCGCCAGCTGCTGCCCGCCGACGACACGCAGCGCGCGGCCCTGCTCGCCTACCGCGTGGGCTTGAGCCATCGCGACCTCGGCGCGTACGACCAGGCCGAAAACGAGCTAGAGAATGCCTTAGCCCTGTACCGCGGCAACGGCGATATGCGCGGCGAGACCACGGCCCTCGACGGCCTCGCCGGCATCGCCTACTTCCAGGCGGACTTCGCCGTCGCCGCCGATCTCTACGAGCAGGCGCTGCGCCGGATGCGCGACAGCGAAGCGCCGCCGCGCGATATCTCCATCGCCCTCAACAACCTCGCCGGCGTCTACTACGAGCTCGGCGACCTGGCCCGCGCCGAGATGCTCTACGGCGAAGCCCTCGCCATCCGCCGCAAAGTGCTGCCGCCGAAGCATCCGATGCTGCTCTCCGCCCTGGTCAACCTCGGCTCCGTATTCGAGGCCCAGGGCGATGCCGCCGGCGCGGCAGAACGCTACGAGGCGGCGATCGAGATCGCGGCGGGCGGGCCCGTGGAGCCGATCGCCCTCGACGCGCTCGGCCGCGCGCGACGCATGCAGGGTCGCAGTGCCCTCGCCCTGGACCTGCACGAGCAGGCCCTCGCCCTGCGCCGCCAGCGCCTGGACCGCAACGACCCCTACGTCGCCGAGTCCCTCAACAACATCGCCGAGGCCCAACTCGATCTCGACCTGCCCGAACTCGCCCGCCAGCAGTGGGTCGAGTCGCTGCTGATCAGTGAACGGGCCAACGAACCGCCCCTCATCATCGACGCCTACGACGGCCTCACCCGCGCCCTCGCCCGCCAGGGGCTTGGCCAAGCTGCCGTGGTGCTCGGCAAGTTGGCAGTGACGGAGGTGCAGGAGGTGCGGGACAAGCTCTATCCCCTGCCCGAGGATCTCGAGCAGGGCTACACCTCCCGGCGCGAACCCATCTACCGCTCCCTGAGCACGCTGCTGATCGATCTCGGTCGCCTGCCTGAGGCCTCGGCCGTGCTCGATCTGGTGCGCAACGAAGAGCTGTACCAGTTCACGCGCGGCGGCTGGATCGAGCGCATCACCAACGCCCGCATCCCCCTCTCCGAGGCGGAAAACGCCCTGGCCGAGCCCTTCCTCGATGCCCGCCGAGCCCTTCGCGCAGCGCACGATGAGTGGGACAGCGAACGCCTCCAGCAGGCTTACGCGGAGGCCCTCAGCAAGCTCGTGGAGCGCCTCACGCGCGAGCCCGCTGGCGATCCCCCGGCAGAGGCAGCGCCCGCGACCCTACCCCCTGGCGCACGGCTCGACGCGACCAGCGTCAAACTCACCTACGTGCTCGACGCCAGGGCCCTGCGCATCGTCGCCACCCTGTCAGACCGAGCCTTTCAGCGCCAAATCCCCCTATCGGCTCGCGAGCTCAATCAGCGCGTGTTCGAGTTCCGGCGCCAAGTCCGCGATCCCCAGCAGGACCCGCGCGCCGCTGGCCAGGCGCTCTACGATCTCCTCCTAGCGCCTGTGCTAGGTGAGCTGGATACCCAGCGCATCACTCACCTGCAGCTGACCCTCGATGGCGCCCTGCGCTACGTGCCCTTCACCGCCCTGCACGATGGCGAGCGGTTCCTCATCGAGCGCTACACGATCACCCGCACCTCCCACGGCGAGGGGAGCGATACCGTCCCGACGACGCCGGCACCGCGGGCCGTCGCCTTCGGTATCACCGAGGTGGACGAAGCCCTGGCCCTGCCGCCCCTGCCCTACGTGGAAGAGGAACTGGAGAAGATCGTGCGGCGTGACGCGACGGACCCGGACGGCACCATGCCCGGAGAGATCTACCTGGACGAGCGCTTCTCCCTCGCGGCGCTCACCCGCGTCACCGATGAGCATGTGCCCAACCTGCACATCGCCAGCCACTTCGTCTTCAGCCCCGGGCGGGTGAGCGACTCCTACCTGCTGGTCGGCAACGGCGAGCGCATCACCCTGCCGGAGTTCGCGGAACTCGATTTCACGGGGGTCGGGTGGCTGGCGCTTTCCGCCTGCGAGACCGCCCTCGGCGATGCCGCCCAGGGTCGCGGCCTCGAGATCGCCAGCCTCGGCGCCCTGGCCCGCGCCCGCGGCGCCAACGCGGTGTTGGCCTCCCTGTGGCGCGTTTCCGACCGAGCCACCTCCACCTTCATGCGTCGGCTCTACCGCGAGCGCGCCGCGGGCGAGAGCGGTGCCGCCGCCCTGCGTACGGCCCAGCTCGATGCGATCTACGGCGATCGCGCGTCCGGCGCGCCCACGGTGCACTTCGACGATCCGCGCGCCCCCTACGCCCACCCCTACTTCTGGGCCGCCTTCGTGGTCATGACCGACTGACGAGGCGCACGGCGCGTAGTAGTGCCCTGTCCCGCAAGTTCGTAGAAGAATTCGCGGGTACTTTTTGCCCCTAGGCACGTTGCTCCTCCTCCCGTGGGGCCTGCCACGCTCGTCCTCGCGCCGCGCCTAGGAGCAAAAAGCCCCGTGCGACTTCTTCAACGAACTTACGGGACAGGACACTAGATCACTTTCGTCCCGACTCCCGTATCACTCCTGAAGCGCAACGGCGCCGACCGCTGCGCCATGGAAGAGCTGAGGGAAGAGACGATCATGACGATGCGAAACACGACGGGACGCTGGACGCGTCTCGCGCTGCTCCTGATGGCAAGCGCCGTGCTGAGCGCCTGCGGCGGCGGCGAGGACAGTGGGGGCGGCGCCAACCCGGCCAACGCCAACGTCGCCAACAATCAACAAGGCAACGCTGGCGGCGGTGGGGGCGGTCCGGCGCCGTCCAACAAGGCGCGCTTCACCTTCGATTGCGACCTTCAAGGCATCGTCGGTGTGCTGACGTTGGACGTCGAGGTGATCAACAGCGCCGGCGTGGTCTTCGGGTCGGGCCCCAACCCCGACATCACGGCGGTGATCGGCACGGGCAACGTGACCATCTTCACCTCCGGCGAACTGGTTTCGTCGACCGCCTCCTACATCTTCACCGGGGAGAACCAGTTCGCCGACTTCACCAAGGTCACGGGCACCATCGAGCGCTTCCTGGTCGAGTGGGTGGAGCAACCGGACGGGCTCACGCTGGTCATCAACCCCTTCGGTCCGGGCACCACGCGCCAGGACTGCCTGCTCACCGGCAGCAGCTTCCTCTGACAGCGACCGTCATGCTACGAACCCGTCTACTAACGCTGGCGATAGCCTTTGCGATCAGCGGGGGTGGCGTCGCCTTCGTTCGGGGCGAGACCGCCCACGCCAACGATCGTGTGGCGGCACTCACAAGCGCCCTGGGGGCCCAGAGCGACGCCCTGCGCAGGGTCGAGCAGGCACTGGCGCGCGAGGTCGAGGCGAGGCGGCAGCTGGCAGCCACGCTGGCGACCTTGCGCGAGCGGCCACCTTCTCCAACCCCGGCGAAGCTCGCCAACCCGGCCGCCTACGAGACGGCGTCCAGCCCTGGTAACGCTGCCCTCGCCCGCGACGAAGCAGCCCACGTCCGCCAGTCGCTGACGCGCATCGCGGCCGATCGCGATCTGCAGACCTGGCAGCGGCGCCGCGACGCCTTCCTCGCCTCGCCCGAGGGATTCCGCCTTGACGTCCTCAACCCCCTGCGCGCCGAGCTCGGGGACGACACCTACGCCCGCTACCTGAGCACCCTCGGGCGCAGCACGGCCGTGGCCGTAGGCGCCCTACCCGAGGGCAGTGAGGTCGCGGCGGCGGGCCTGCGAGGCGGCGATCAGCTGACCCACTACGATGGCCAACGGGTGTTCCACCTCCACGAGCTGCACGCCCTGAGCGTGCAGGGCGAGCGCGGAGAGTACGTCCACGTGCAATTGCTGCGCGACGGCGAGACGGTGTACCTGGTGATCCCCCGCGGTCCGCTCGGCACTTCGCCGGTCCACACGCTGGGCTGAGCTCAGGCGCTCAGTAACGCAGCTGTAGGCGCAGCTGCAGTTGCGTCTCGGTACGTTCCGTCGCCAATCCCGTGAATGCCCAACCCGGACGTTCGGTGCGAATGCGCAGCCACTCGGCGGCGATACGGGTGTGCGGCGTGAAGGACCAGCGGTAGGACAGGGTGAGGGCGTGACCGCGTTCGTTGTTGTCATCCACGGTCAGCACGTCCCGGTCCTCCACCCGAAAGCGATCGACGCGCGCGGTGAGCATCTGCCGCTGCCCCACGTGGGAGAGCTGGATGAACTCGCTGGCGAACATCGCGTCGACCGCACGCCGCCCGCCGTCGATGCGCGACCCCATCAGCGTGGAGCCGCGCAGCCATTGGGCGACGAGCTCGAGCTTGGCGGGCAGGCGCTGGCGCACGCCCACGTGGTGCATTCGCGTGCGCCACCCGTACTGGCCACGCTCGATGGCCTCGGGGTTGGCGCGGTTGTCGAAATAGCCCGCGCGCCAGAGGGAGGCACCGCGCTTGTAGTCGGCCACCAAGGAGACGCCGGGCCGCCCGTCCACCTCGCGAAAGGGCGCGTGGTAGGGCGCCTGGCGATCGAAGCGCTGGTTCGGTTGGTTGAGCGGCAGGGGCGGCAGCGGCAGGCGATCGAAGAGGGTGGATTGGCGATCGTGGATGGACCACCCGCGCCAGGCGATCAAGGCGCCGGTGGGGTCGTTGTTGATGAAGACCGATGGCGCGAGAGAGAGCACGCCCTCGCCCCCCGGGCCATTCACGCGCGTACTCAGCTTCCACTCGGCACCGAAGGTGCGAAGCTCCTCCCCCACCCAGGCACCTATCGCCGAGGGGTTGAGGGAGTACTTGCTGCTCCAACCGGCCTGCGAATGCTCCAGGGAGATCCGCGGATAGAACGCCCCCACCGTGAGGCGGTGGCGCACGCGGCTGCGCGGCACGGGGCGCCAGCTCAGATACAGCTGAGTCAGGCCGGTCTCGCGCGAGGTGCCGTCGTTGCCGAACTCGGCCGCTGCGACCAGGCTCAGCGTGTCGCCCAAGGGTTGGCGCAGCTGAGCGAAGGCGCGTACGGGCAGATCGCCGTCGAAGCGACGCAACTTGCCGGCGGCGCCCTCGGTCCAGGCCGGATGCCCGTCATTGCTCGCAAGGCCGAGATCGAGACCCAGCGAAAGGCGCTCAGGGCCGCGCTCACCGTCGGCGAACGCCACCCCCGTGATCAAGAGCGCCAAAGCCCCGATGAGATACTTGATCACGTCTGACCCTAGGGAAGCTCTGCATGAGTCTGGTCGCCAGCCCCGTGCGTCCAGCGGGGAGGGTGGGCGGACTTATGCAGAGCTTCCCTAATACTCATCGTCGTCCGTGGACCAGGCGCTCTGGCTGTGCGCGGGCTTGAGGCCCTTCTCGAGGCGCACTTCGAGCGGACTGTCGTCAGCGATCGTTCTCGTCAGGTAACCCTTCGCGCCGCGAAAGCGCGGACTCCACAGGGTGAGCTCGGCGGGGAACTGCCACTCACCGTAGGTCAGTGTCGCCTGGCCCTCAGCGTCGGTCTTGGCGAAGACCTGCGTATCGACCACCGCGATGTAGGCCAACATGTCGTCGTGGATGTTGCAGCCGATGGTGACCAGGCCCTCGTGCTCGAAGCGCACGGGCGCCAGGGGCGAGCCCTTGTAGAGCGGCAGCTTGAACTGGTTCGGGCGCGAGAAGGAGTAAACGTGGTGGGCGACGATATCGCTGTTCGGGAAATGTACTTCCGTGCCGCGCGCCACCACGAGGATGTGCGGGTCGAAGCGCCGATCCACCTGGTCCATGACGGCCGATGGCGGCTCGCTCGCCTCGCGCTCAGGCGTGGCCGCCTGCGCGTAAACAACGACGTCGGACACGGGCTTTCCCTTGCGGTCGAGCACCGTCACGTTAAACGATCCGCCGACACCGAGTAGGGGCCATAGGGCGAGTGCGCTGCCAATCAGACCCACCTGCAGCCGTCGTTGAGTTCGCATGCGGGCGACTCCCTCAGTTTCCCGACCTCGGTATCGGCGCGAAGGGCACGTTCTTGAGGGGATCGCGGGTTATCGCCGGCTCCCCGGCCGCAACTTTGTGAGCTGGGCCAGGACCGCTCGGGGCCGCAACTCGCAAAGTAGCGGTTGGGGTCGCCGAGAACACAATCGGCCACCCCGTTCGCCGACCCTGCCTTGGGACCCCTCGATGACCCTGCGTCTGAGCTTTCTGCAGAAGCTGCTGCTGCTGACCCTCGCGCCCCTGGCGATTGCGCAGACGACCACCATCCTGCTGGTCGCTGGCACGGCCGAGCGCGAGGTGCTGGCCGATGCCAAGCGCGGCCTGGGGGTGGGCGCCGAGGTGGTCGGTGAGTTTTTGGGGTCGCGGCAGAGCGATCTCTCGCGAACGGTGGAAGTGCTTTCCTCCGACTTCGCCCTGCGCGAGGTGCTGGCCACCGGCGATGCGCCCTCCATTCGCTCCGCTCTCGACAACCACGCCCAGCGCATCGGGGCGGACATCGGCGCGTTCATCGCCCTGGACGAGGCGACACCCATCAGCACTGATGGATCACTCGCACCGACCATCGACGAAGACACGGCGACCATTTCCGTGCAGCAGCTCGGCGGCGCGAGCTTCCAGGTGGTAACGGCACCGGTGCGGGCGCCGACCACCATCGGTCACCTCACCTTCGCCTTTCGCATCGATCAACGTCTGACCGACAGATTGCAGTCGCTTACCGGGGTGAGCGTAGCCATAGCGCAACGAGTGAGTGATGAATACCGATCAGTGGCCGCGAGCACCGACGGTGAGCGTATGCCCGACGCCGTCTTGCTGGAGGCCAAGGCGAGCGCGGGCGGCGACATGGTGCAGGCCGTCGGCGACGACCGCGATCGAACGCTCGTGGCCAGCGTGGCCCTGGTTGCCGGACAAGGCGACACCCAGGTGCTTCTCTACCAGCAGACGGCCCAGGCGATGGCCCCTTACCACTCGGCGGAACGTACGCTGCTGAGCCTCGGCTTTGGTCTCCTAGGCCTGGTGGCGCTGGTGAGCGCCTGGCTGGCGTCGACGTTCTCGGGGCGCCTGTCCTCGCTCACCAAAGCGGCGGAACGCGTCGCGCGCGGCGACTACCAGGCGCCAATGCCGGTCCGCTCCGACGACGAGCTGGCCAGGCTCGCCACCAGCTTTGGCCGTATGCAGAGCGCGATCGCCGATCGCGAGGCACAGATTCGCCATCGCGCCACCCACGACCCGCTGACGGATCTCCCCAACCAGCAGGGCCTGCTCGACGTGCTGAACAAGTACGGGGCCGCAGCAGCGCCGAGCTACGCACTCCTTTCGGTGGCCTTGGCCCGCATGGAGAATATCGCGTCCAGTCTCGGGCGCAGCAATGCCGACATCCTGCTGCGCCGGACCGCCGAGTTGCTACGCACACATGCGCCCGCCGACGGCTTCGTCGCCCACACGGGTACCAACGAGTTCGCCATCGTGCTGCCCAAGACGGATCTGCCCGCCGCCCTGGAGGTGGCGACGGCCCTCGACGAACGCCTGGGCGCCGGCGTGCCACTCGATGCCACACGCATGCCCATGCACGCCCACATCGGCGTGGCCGCCTCCCCCGTGCACGGCGAGGATGCGGATACCTTGCTTCGCAGCGCCCTGGTCGCGCGCGCCGACGCCCTCACCTCGAACAAACCGGTGAGCGAGTACCGCTGCGGACGCCAAGACCATTTCGCGCGCCGCCTACAGGTGATGAACGACCTGCGTCGAGCGCTGGCCGAAGGCGAGATCCAGGCCTACTACCAACCTAAGATCGACCTCAGCACGGGCACCCTCGGTGGCGCCGAAGCACTCGCGCGGTGGATCCACCCCACGCTCGGCTTCCTGGCGCCGGATGAGTTCATCGGTGCCGCGGAGGAGTCGGGGGCGATCATCCACCTCACCCGCTACATGATCGCGACGGTGATCACCGATCTCGCCGCCTGGCGGGAGCAGCACCCGAACCTTCGTGTGGCTGTCAATCTCTCGACCCAGGACGTCACCGCCAGCCTCCCGGACTTCGTGGCGACCACGTTGGCCGCTCAGGGCGTGCCCGGCAGCGCCCTCACGCTCGAAGTCACGGAGAGTTCGGTGATGGAAGATCTCACCCTCGCGCGCGAGGTACTGTCGGCCCTGCAGGCGACCGGCGTGCACGTGGCCATCGACGACTTCGGCACCGGCCACTCATCGCTCGCCCACCTGAAGGCCCTGCCCCTCGATCAGCTGAAGATCGACCAGGCCTTCGTGCGCGAACTCGCGAGCAACCCGGAAGACGAGTTCATCGTGCGCACCACCATCGACCTCGCCCACAGCATGAAGCTGCACGTGGTGGCCGAGGGGGTCGAGGATGAGTACAGCGTGCGCACCCTCGCCGGCTTTGGCTGCGACTACGCCCAGGGCTACTTCTTCAGCAAGCCCGTGCCTCGCGACGAGTTCGAACGCTGGGCGCAGGCCTTCGAGCCGATGCACCTCGAAGAGCGGCGCGGCGAACAGCGCCCCTTCTCCTCCGCCGGGTAGTCACTACCCCTGAGCGAGGAACCCGCTTAGGCGCTCGAGCCCTTCCTTGAGGATCTGCGGGCTGTTGGCGTAGCCGAAGCGCACGTAGCCCTCCATGGCCAGGGCGGACCCCGGCGTGAGCATGACGCCCGTCTCCTGCAGGAGGCGCACACAGAAGTCGCGCGACGACTCGGTCGTGTCCACCTTGACCAGCGCGGTGGTGCCCGACTGAGGTCGCACCCACGACAGGCGCGACTCGCCCTCGATCCAGTCCGCTAGCACCGCTAAGTTACTGCGAGTGATCGTTCGCGAGCGCCCCAGCACCTCGGCGTGATGCTCCACGGCCAACGCGGCAAAGTAGTCGTCGATCATGCTCACGCTGATGGTGTCGTAGTCGCGGTGGATCATCACCGCATCGAGCACCGCCTGCGGCGCGCTCACCCAACCTAACCGTAAGCCGGCCAGGGAGAAAGCCTTGGACATGCCACCGGTGGAGATGCCCTTCTCGTAGATATCGGCCATCGACGCCGTGGCGCCCGGCCCTTCCTGATCGGTTCCCCGATACACCTCGTCACACAGCACCCAGGCGCCGGCCTCGCGTGCGATGGCTGCGATCTCCTCCAGCATCTCGCGGGGAATGAGCGCGCCGGTAGGGTTGTTGGGGTTGGTGAGGGCGATCAGGCGTACACCGGGCGCTGCCAGCTCGCGCAGGCCATCGAGATCGGGTAGCCAGCGATCCTCCTCGCGCAGCCACAGGTGCTGCACGTCAGCGCCGAGGCTCGCCGGAATGGAATAATGCTGCTGATAGGTGGGCACCACGGCGATCACCCGGTCGCCCGCTTCCACCAACGCCCGGTGCACGAGCATGTTGGCGCCGATGGTGCCGTGGGTGATCACCACGTTGTCGGCCCGCTGGCTGGCGTAGAGGCTGGCGATCGCCTCGCGCAGGCGCGCCGACCCCTCGATGGCGCCGTAGGTCATCTTCATCTCCAGCAGTGCAGCCAGGGCCTCCTCGCCTTGGCCCGCCAGTGCGAGCAGCTGGGCGATGGTGATGCTCTCGACGCACGTTTCAGCGAGGTTCAACGCGCACTTCGTCTCCCACTCGTTCATCCAGATTTCTACGCCGAAGGGTTCGATGTGCATGATGGTGTCCGCTAGCTGAGGGAGTTCGCTGCCCGCTATGCTACCTGCCTGGGCATCGGTCTTGAGAATCGGCGCGATGGTACCTGGTGAGTCGCATTTCACCGATCGCTCGTGTAGCGTCGCGCCACGATGAAAGTCCTCACCGTTTCCACCCTCTACCCGAACAACGAGCAGCCCTCGCACGGCGTGTTCGTGGAGAACCGCTTGCGCCACGTGCTGGCGAGCGGCGAGGTGGAGGCGAGCGTGGTGGCGCCGGTGCCGTGGTTCCCGAGCACGCACCCCCGCTTCGGCGCCTACGCGGCCCACGCGCGGGTGGTGGCGCAGGAGACCCGCCACGGGGTAAACGTCACCCACCCGCGCTACGCCCTGCTACCCAAGGTGGGTATGCACTCGGCCCCGCTCTTCATGTACTGGAGCCTGGCGAGCCACGTGCGCAGGCTCATGCGCGAGGGGCTGGAGTTCGACCTCATCGACGGGCACTACTTCTACCCGGACGGGGTCGCCATCGCCATGCTGGCGAGGGCCCTCGGCAAGCCCTTCGTGGTGACCGCCCGCGGCACGGACATCTCCCTGATCCCCCAGTACCCCCTGCCCAGGAAGATGATCCGCTGGGCGGCCAACTCGGCCTCGGCGTGCATCACCGTGTGCCAGGCGCTCAACGACAGCTTGGTCGAGCTCGGCGTGCCGTCCGACCACGTGCACACCCTGCGCAACGGCGTAGACCTCGCTCGCTTCCAGCCGGTGGACGATCGCGACGAAGTGCGGCGCGAGCTCGGGGTGACGGGCAAGGTGCTGGTCACGGTCGGGCACCTGATCGAGCGCAAGGGCAACCACTTCGTGCTCGACGCCATGCCCCAGCTGCCCGACGCCACGCTGCTGCTCGCGGGCGACGGCCCGGACCGCAGCAGCCTCGAGGCCCAAGCCACCCGCCTAGGGGTTGCAGACCGCGTCCGCTTCCTTGGCCGCGTAGCCCACGACGATCTGCGCAAGCTCTACGCCGCCGCGGACGCCCTGATCCTCGCCTCCTCGCGCGAGGGCTGGGCCAACGTGTTGCTGGAGGCGATGGCCTGCGGCACGCCGGTGGCGGCCACCTCCATCTGGGGCACGCCGGAGGTGGTGGCGGAACCGGCGGCGGGCAAGCTGATTCCCGAGCGCACGGGGGCGTCGATCGCCGAGACCGTGAGCGCCCTGCTGGCAGATCCCCCGGCCCGCGAGCAGACGCGAGCCTACGCCGAGCGCTTCTCCTGGGATGAGACGACTACGGGCCAGCTCGACCTGTTCCGCGCCATCCTCGCCGGTGAGAAGCGCCCCCGACGTTAGGGGGACGCGGGTCGCCTCGGCTAGATCCAGTCGTCGACCTCGCCCAGCTGACCGGTCGCGTCTTCCGGCAAATCCAGTTCCCTCTGCTTGCCGTATTCGTTCAGGAACTGACTGGTCTTGTAGAGGCTCGCCGTGTGGTCCTTCAGGCCGCGGAACACCACGCTCATCTGCGAGCCTTCCTGGAACACGTTCTTCGCCTTGCCGGCGAGTCGTTTCACCCGATTCAGCCCGAAGCGTGACTTAGAGCTCGTCTCCTCCTGCAGGCTGTCCACGGAGGAGCCGACTACGCCCTCCACCGCCTGGTACAGCTTGCCCGTGGCGTAGGTGCCGGCCATGTAGGCAGCGCTCCCCTTCTGGAAGCGATCACGCTGCTCCGGCGTCAGCGTCTCCAGCGCTTCGGCCGCTTCCTCGATCTCCGCGTTCGCCTCGTCGGTGAGCTTGCGCTTCTGCTTCATCTGTCGCTTGCTGAGGCTGGTGCCGCCGGTGAGTAGCGCCTGCTGCTCACGCAGTTCGTCGGCCAGGGACTTCAGCTCCAGCGCTTCCGCCAAGCACACCTGAGAGCGATTGATCAGTGCACTCGCCACCGCGTAGTGCTGCATCATGCGGGCGCCGCTCGCGTCGCTGCTGTCGCCGTAAGCGAGGCCCGAGTAGTAGTAGCGCTCGAGGAAGGTGCCGATCTCCAGCCACTCGAGGTTCTCGCAATTCTCGCCCGTCATCACCGGGTCACTCGCCCAATCCGCGGCCGAATGGGCGGGACCTGCGAGTAGCAAAACGGCACCGAGGGCCACCGTGGCCCGACGCATCATGTTCTTCATTGCGCTTCCTTGAACGACGTCAGCGGATGTTGCGGCCACTGAGCTTGGCCACCAGGTCGCTGGCGACGCTCTCCGCCGCAAGCTTCAGGGCATTGTTGCGGGCCACCAGTTCGGAAGGCCCCTCACCGATCTTCGTGTCCGGGCCGACCTTGGCCACGGCCGCGCCGCGCTGGAGGATCGACAGCACTTCGCCCGTCACGGCCACGGCCACCCGGTAGTTACCGGTGGCCTTGTCGATGCTGCTCGACTCCACATCGAGGGTGCCCATCGCGAGGTATTGGATCTCCTCGTCCGTGCCCTTCAGACCGGCCAGGCGTCGATAGGCTTCGCGACGGGTGGCAGGGGAGACGTCGCGGCCCGTGGCGTAGTCGGCGATGAAGGCCTCCACGTTCAGGGTGTTACCCGTGTCGGCGCCCACCATGCTGGCTGGAATCACCAGGTAGCGCGCGTCGGTGAAGATATCGCCCATCGCCGCGTCCACCTCGTTGGAGGTGGAGACATCCCAGAGCGCTCGCCCCTCGATCACCTCCTCGCGCTTGGTCACGCCGGTGGTCTTCGATTGGCGCTTGGTCTGCGACGCCTCGTTCTCGCTGCGCTCGCGGCCGATGCCCTGGGTCTGCGACTTCTCTTGCGTGGCAGTCTTGCGTGATTCGTTGACCGTGCCCACCTGCTCACGCGCCACGAAGACGAACGTGAGGTAGGCGCTCTCACGCACGAAGGAGGACGCGCTGAGCAGGGTGTCGAGGAGCTTCGGCTCGTTGAGGTTCGCCCGTAGCACCATCTTGGCGGTGCGCTGCTGCTTTTCGAACTCCTCGCTGATGACCGTGTGCGAGAGGACGTAACCGCCGATGTCGGCGTCGATACTATCCTTCACGCGCTTATAGTTATCGTATTGGCTGGGTTGCTTCTCCGCCACCCAGGTCTCGATAGCGTTGCGCAGCGCTGCATCGATCAACTGCGCGCGCTCCTCCCGGTCGAGCTTGCGCCCCACCTCGAGGTCGGCCACCCCCTTTTGCTCGAGCGCGAAGGCCGCGCTCGCCAACAGGCTGGCGAGCAACAGGAAAAGGAGGGCGTAGCGCGGTGCACCGACACTCGAGGTCATTGAAACAGCTCCCCAGCTTTGCGGAATTGACTGAAACTCTCTTTCTCTCGCGCGTGCTGGGTGTGCCAGCGGCGAGTCGGTTCCTTGAGCTGTTCGATCCAGCTATCGAACAGCGCCTCTACGGCATCTTGATACGCGCTCCAGTCATCAGATTCAATCCTGGCCGCACTCGCGAGCTTGGGCACCTGGGTGCGGTAATCGCCCGCGACGAGAGCGCGTCCCGTCACCGGCTCGACGAAGCGTAGAAACGCTTGGGTCAGGAAGATCAGCTGATCGTCCTGCTCGTGCTTGGACAAGCGTTTGAGCTCGACGTGAAAGGCGTAGTCCGGCTCGGGCAGCTGCAGGTTGAACACCTCCCCGTTGGAGAAGCGACCGGGCAATTGATTGCCGAACGCGTAGCCGCGGGCGAAGGGAATCACGCTCACGGGCGTCTGCTCGGCGAGGCGAGCGCTGAAGGACTGGCCGAAACTCTGCAGCACCTGATCCGCGCTTTGACCCGAGGGTAAGACACCTAGCGTACGCTCGTGGAGGGTGAAGCTTGCGAGTTGGTAGCGAAGTCCGTCCGCCACCCGTGGCGAAAAGGCAGCGAGCTTCGCCGTCGCCTGCACCAGAAGCCCCTGATCCTCACCGTCGCCGAGGTAGAGCATCTCAGCGAGGCGCTTCGTTTCGGCGTCGATCGCATCCTCATCGCGCAACACGTGATTGATCGCTGCGCTCACCGGCACGTTGTCCACCAGGGCGCCGGTGGCGAGGTCGTAGAACAGGATCTGAAGCGATGCCTCCACGATCACCTTGGTGCGAAAGCCCTGGCGAAACGCGAAGCGCTCGCGGCTCACGCGTTCGCGATCGAGGGCGATGGCCATGACGATCGTGTCCGTGCGATCCAGATCCCCCAGCTCGAAGCGCAGCTCCAGGTGGGTCGGTCGAAGCGCCTCCAGCGCTGCTCGAACGTGCCGGTCCAGGGCCTGATCCTCGGCATTCAATCCTCGCGCGAGCGCGTAGTTGCTGTCCGCGTACTGGTAGTCCCCCAGATACGCAAGGCCCGCCACGTACACGGGTTGGGGGGCCGCCAACGCGGCGACGGATCCCAGCGCCAGGGCGAGTAGAGCACCACTGGCGGCTAAAGTAGACTGCACCCAGGCACGGAACGTGCTCTTAGCGCTACCTATGCGAGGAATAAGCTGTTGCACCGTCTGTTGATTTACCTGGTGAGCGGTCTTGTATGTTGTGCATTGCCGTGGGAATTATCGCACGCAGCGCGCGAATTCCGCCCCGCACCCCCGGGGCAAGAGTATCCCTTATCCCAGCCGTCGCAAATGATCGTGCAAGCGATGCTGGAGCAGATGGGCCTCGACTTCCCGGACCAGGACAAGGTCGATCCACCGTCCCCTGAGCCTCGCCCTGGACCTGGCCCGGCGCCGGGTCCGCAGCCGGCACCCAAACCGAGCGATGGGGAGGATGATTTCTTCGACGACGACTTCTTCGACGACGACGCCAGCTTCGACGACATGGTGGCCGAGATGGACGCGGAGTTCGAAGACACGGTGAAGGCGTGGGACGAGGAGTACGAGCGCACCGTGGCGCGCTGGGACAAGGCGCGCGCCGAATACCTGCCCAAGCAAGCCGCCTACGAAGCGGCGGCGATCCCCCTGGAAGGGGCCGATCCGTCGCTGCAGGCGGCCACCTACGCGAGCTTTCGCGTCGACCTCGACGCGATGCGCCCGGGCGAGTTCCACGTGCTGCCCAACGCGCTCAACCATGCCGTGAAAGACCAGGCCCAGCGCGGCACCTGCGCCGCCTTCAGCGGCGTTCGCTCCCTCGAGGCGATCGTGATTCAGCAAGGCGTGGAGTTGGACCTGTCGGAGGAGTATTTCTACTTCATCTCCAAACCCTCGTGCCAACGCGCCCCTTTCTGCGGCGCCGACAACGGCGGTTCGACCCTGGTCGGCGGGTTGCTGCAATCTGCGAATCAGCGCTTCGGCGCGATCCCGGGAGAGGCCTTCTGCCCGTACTCGCCGCGCAGGGACGAGCGCAACATCACCAACGCTCCCCTCGAGAACTGCCCGCGCGACGGCTTTGCCAAGCCGAGCGCCCTGCAAGCCGTGCGCAGCCTACCGGCACTGCTGAACGCGCTGCGCAACAACCAGCCCGTGGTCGCAGGCTTTCGCCTGACGCCCACCTACGGCAGAAACAAGGGCCTGGTGAGATACCACGATCCGAGCAACAACGTCGCGGCCAAGGGGCCGCACGCGTCGGGGCACGCGAATCTGCTCGTCGGGTACATCCGCCTGCCCGACTCGATGGCGCGCGAGGGGCGCTTCTGCGTGATCACCGCCAACAGCTGGGGTGAGGGCTGGGGCCGCGGTGGCTTCGCCTGCCTGACGGAAACCTGGCTGAGCAACAGCAACGCCGACTTCGCTGCCGTCCAGGCAGTAACGGTGACCGACGCAGGACTGCAGTACTACGGATTGCAGTAGCCTCTAGCCGGACGCTTCCGATCCGCACGGCAGCGTCCGGCCATCACCGGCGCTACTGCCAAACGCAGTCGCCGATCGTCGCGCCCTCCTGCAGCCGCCTGGCCACCCGCGGCACCGGCACCTGCTCGGTGCGCCTCCCTTCGCCGTCGGCAACGCACAGGATCAGGCGCCGGCCGAAGGTCTGCAGATCCAACACCACCTGATCGACGTGCTTGAGGTGTGCCTCGAAGTGACTCTCCCCAGGGTAGAAGCGCACGCTGGACGCGCCGCCAACGCGGGCGGCCGTGTCCTGCGCATACCCCTCGGCCTTGATCGAGGTGTCATCCCAGCCTTGGTAGACGAACACGGGCGCTACCACGTCGCCCAGGGCGAAGGACCAAGGCTGGTAGCCGATGGCCCGACTCGCACTGAGTCCCTCCGGGTTCTGGTCGAGTTCCTCGATCGCCGTCGCGAAGTAGAAGTCGACGAATTCGGTGCCGAAGTTCGCATCGAGAAACGCCACGTCGTTCGGGTCCAGAAACACGCGCGGCGGCGGAAAGAACTCGTAGAACGGCGCGTAGGCCAGGGGGTCGTCAATCAGCGCCTCGAAGTCCGCTTGCTCTCCGGTGCGCTCGGCCAGGGCGTCCTCGTAGCGGCCCCGCGCGGCCATGAGGTGCACGCTGCGCACTCGCTCGGGGAAGGTGGCGGCAACAGCGAGGGCCCCTGGCCCACCGGCCGAGAACGCCAGCACGGAGAAGCGCTCCACACCTAGCAGTGCGGTTATGCGCTCGACGTCGGCCACGTAATCGTCGAGCGTGTCGTCCACATCGAAGGTAGACCGGTTGGTCGCGCCCGTGCGTTCGAACGCGATGAGACGCACGTTCTCTCGGCGCAGGAATTCGTCCAGGGGCGAGAGGGCGCCGGCGCCCGTCGAGGCGGCGTGGGGGAAGCCGACGGCGAAGAAGAGGGGAAATCCGTCGGCGGCGCCCAGCTCGCTCCAGACGAGCGTTCGACCGTCGATGGTCTCACTGTTCACCGCGGGGAAGAACGGTGGGTTCAGGAGCCCATCCGCGGCCGCCGCGGGGGCCACGGCGAGGGCGACCAGCAGGGATGTCAGCGCCAGGGTGAGCCCCGCCCACGGGCGCTGGCTTCGTCGTGCGTTCATCATCGCGTACCTCCTTCGTTCGCGTACGTGCACGCCTGGAGGATGACGAGGGCACACCCGAATGGCGCCGCCGCCCTTTGAGAACGGCCGCGTGGCTTTGGGAAGCGACCTGATCGTGAAGGAACGGCACGACCGCCGAACGCATGCGCGCGAGAGGGGCAACACGAAGGTCTCGGGGTAGCGCGTTGAGCACGCCGCGGCACGACTCGGCACGAGCTCTCGGGATCCGGCCCGTCGAACGGTCTCCGCCGCCGGCGCCCTGCGGCGGCAAGCGGCCATCCGCAGGCAAAACCGCTCGAAAGGCGCGGCCAGCAGCCTACACTGGGCCACCATCATGAGGACCCTCACCATGCCCAATCGCGCCGCCCTGGCCATCGCCAGCTTGCTCACCCTCGCCGCCACCGCTGTCGCGGCCGGCGAACTCGTCCTCTCCGTGGAGGGCTTCAAGGGCCCCGAGGCGGTGCGCTACGACCCCGAGCAGGACGTCTACTTCGTGGCCAACTTCAACGGCGAGGTCAATGGCGACAGCAACGGGTTCGTCTCCAAGGTTTCCCCTTCGGGTGAGATCCTCGACCTCATGTTCATGACGGGCACCGCGCAGCACCCCTTCCACGCCGGTCGCGGCATGCTTATCGCAGGCGCTAGCTTGTGGGTGGCCGATGCACAGGGCGTGCACGAGTTCGATCGACGCTCGGGCGAGCACCTGAGCTTCGTCTCCCTGGCCGCCTTCGAACCAGGCTTTCCGAACGACATCGCCGCCGACGACGGGGGCCACCTGTACGTGACGGACACGGGCACGTCCGTGCTCTACCGCATCGCCGAGGGCAAGGCCACGATCGCGGCGAAGACGCCCTTCCGCGCCAACGGCATCACCCGCGGGCCACGCGGCGATGGCTTTCTCCTCGCGCCCTGGAGCGGCGCCGACCACGTGGCTGCGTGGCGACCGGGCACCGGTGACTTCTCCACCGTGGCCACCCTGAACGGCGGGGGCAACTTCGACGGCCTGGAGCTGGTGGACGGCAAGCTCTTCGTGGCCAGCCAGCAGGATCAGAGCCTGCACGTCATTTCCAACGGCGCCGACCGGATGACGATCGCTCTGGCCGGCAAACCCGCCGACCTTGGTGTAGATACCAAGCGTAAGCGGTTGATAGTGCCGTACGTTGCCCTCAACCGAATCGACATCATCACGCTCGCGCCCTGAAAGAGCGGAAACGGCAGTGATGCGACCTATGAGTCGTGCTCCTTAGATCAGGGCAAAACGCCGGAGCAACCTGTGAACCAGTTCTCATCTAGGCCGGGGTGAGGCGCCCTAGCATCACCACTCACACCCACCTCACGACGAGGACTCGCCGCCCGATGACACATGCCACGCCAACTCTCACTGCGATGATCGTTGACGACAGCCTGGTCGATCAGAAACTGGCGCAGCGGGCCCTGGAGAAGTCGGGCCTGGTCGAACGGGTGGTCTGCTTTCTCTATCCCGACGAGGCCTTGGACTTTCTTCGACGCAAGCAGCGACCGGAGATCGACGTGGTGCTCCTCGATCTGCACATGCCGCGCCTGAACGGCATCGATTTTCTCGAAACCGTGACGCAGGAATTGGGGGAGGAGTGCCTCGGCACGGTCGCCATCCTCGCGACCTCTCCTACCCCCGAAGACACGGCACGCGCCTTCGGCTTCTCGGCGGTGAAACACGTGATCGCCAAGCCACTGCAGGCCGATGATGTACTGCTGGTCTGCGCACCGGACCGCTGGACACCCGCCCACGCGCTGCTCCGCCTGCCGAATGACATGCGGCCTGAGTCCTCGCGCGCCGATTTACGAGTTCATTAGCCTGATCTCGGCTCGCCCGGTCGCCGCGTCGAGGCGAGCGCGCTCCTCCCCGAGGTAGAGGGAAAGGGCGTCGCGCGGCATGGGCTTGGAGTAGAAATAGCCCTGGCCGTACTGGCAGCGCATCTCCTTCAGGATCGCCTCGTCAGAGGCCTCTTCGATACCCTCCGCCACCACGTCGATGCCGATGATGCCGCCCACGGCAACGATGGTCTGCGCGAGCTCCTTGCGCACGCTGCGCGAGGCCAACCCGCGCACGAAGCTCTTGTCGATCTTCAGCAGATCGAAGCGAAAGCGATCGAGGTAGGACAAGGACGAGTAGCCCGTGCCGAAGTCGTCCAGGGCGATCCGCAGGCCGAGCCCGCGCAGGGCCGCAAAGCGCTCACGCACGGCGCTCTGGTCTGCCAGCAGCATGCTCTCGGTGAGTTCCATGGTGAGGGCGGATGCCGGCAGGCCAGCCTCACGCAGCACCCGATCGAGGTAGTCGAGGAGACCGGCCTCGAGGAAGTGCCGGGCGGAGAAGTTCACGCTCACGCGCATCTGCGGCCACTGCTCTCTCACCACGCGCACCGTATCGATCGCCTGCTCGAGCACGGCCTCACCGATCCTGACGATGAGGTCCGACTGCTCCGCCACCTCGATGAACTGCCCCGGGGGGATCACCTTGCCCTCGGCCGTCTCCCAGCGGGCGAGGGCTTCGAGCGCTACCGGCTCACCGGTCTCGAGATCGACGATGGGTTGGTAGTAGGCCTTGATCTCATCGCGTTCGATGGCGAGGGACAGGTTGCGCTGCAACTCGATGCGCTGGATCACCTCGCGTTGCATCGATTCGGTGAACAGCGCGATTTGATTCTTGCCTCGCGCCTTCGCCTGGTACATGGCGAGGTCCGCGTGGCGCAACACATCGGAGGGCGCATTCCCGGGGGCGGTCACCACCACGCCAACGCTCGCACTGGGCACGAACGACGCCCCGGCGATGTCCAGGTGCACGCACAGTTCACCTAGCAAGCGCTGTAGGGCCTTCTCCGCCTCCTCGGCGCCGGTCACCTCGGCGAGGATGATCGCGAACTCATCGCCGCCGAGGCGACAGGCTACGTCCCCTGGCCGCACCGTGCGCTGGATACGATCGGCGATCCGGCAGAGGAACTCATCGCCGGCGGCATGCCCGTGCAGATCGTTCACGGCCTTGAAGTCGTCCATGTCGATGAGCGCCACGGCGAGGGGCTCGCGACTGTGGGTGAGCAGGCGATCCAAGCTGCGCATGAACTGAGCCCGGTTGGCGAGGCCGGTGAGGGGATCGTGGCTGGCCTGGTACTCGATACGCGATTCCGCGGCTCGCCGCTCCGTGACGTCCTCGAGGAACGCGGTGACCAGCTCTCGCTCGCCGTGCTGGACTCGCGAGGTCGAGACGTTACAGGTGAGGGTCACGCGGTCACGGCGGCGCAGGGCGATGTCGCCGCTAAGCACCGTGGACAGCTTGCTCAGGGAGTCGTCCGCGCACAGGAAGTCCAGGGGCTTGCCCACGAGCTGCTCGCGCCGGTAGGCGAACATGCGCTCGGCCGCCCGGTTCGCAAACACGATGCGATGGTCCTGGTCGGCCATCAGCACCCCCTCCAGGGCATGCTCCAGGGTTTGCAGCAGGAGCACCTGCTCGGCGCGCTCCTCCGTGACATCCCGACCGACGATGATGGCGCTGCGGTTCGGATCCCCCGACACGCGCAGGTCCAGCGTGTGCGACACCCCGTCGAGCTCGATCACGTGTACGTCGGACGTGACCTCACCTTCCTGGGCACGCTGACTCGCGGACAGCATCTGCGCCAGCCAACCGGGCATCGTGGACAGGCAAGCGCCGATGGCGATTTCACTCGCCAACGGGGTCAGGCTCTCATGGTTGATCGCCAGATCAGCGATACACCCGCCTTCCATGCGAATGCGCAGGTCAGCGGCGAGCGCCAACCCCCGGTTCAGCTCTTGCTCCAGGCCCGCGAGGCGATGCGTCTCGGCCAGGGTGCTCTGCAAGCGTTTGTTCAACGCCAGCTGCTCCTGGGCCTGCACCGACCGCGCGTGGTTCATGAAGAGAAAATCGATGGACGCTTCGTGCGGAGCGAAGTCCGATTCGGTGAGACCCAGCGCCAGGAGGTCGTTCACCTCGTCGAACCAAGGAGTGATCAGCAGCATTAGGCGTCTGGGCATGATCGCGTGCGCTTGCCCGCGCAGGCGCCCCGCGGCTGCTTTGAGCGGGAACACCAAGCGCTCGCCCGCCGTGGCCCGGATCGCATCGAAGCTCAGGGTCTCACCTTCGTCGGGCGGATCGACCAGATCCCACAGCGACTGACCGATGAGTAACTCCCCGAACAGCTTCGGCGCCGAGGCGCCGCAAGCGCGCACGACAAGCGCGTCGTCCACTTCGAGGCAGAACGGGAAAAGCTCAGCAAGGGTACGCCCTGAGGCGTCACTGCTCACGCGTGGTGCCTAGAGCGCCAGGTGGAAGACCGCAGCGTTCTTCGCGTCGCTGACCTCGACACAGGTGATCGTGACCTCCACCTCGAAGCGCTCCGCCAGGCCGCTCAGCAAGCCCTCCACCATCGGCGCCAGCCCCTCGCGTTCGGAGAAGTAGGACACTTCATAGGTGGTGTCATCGAGCTGGGTGCAGGTGAACTTCGGTGGTTTCAACCCCATCATCGAGTTCTTCAGCCGACCGTGCATGGCATCCAGGTTCTTCAGAAACTCGGGCAAGGTGGCGCCCGACAGGGACATGAGCGGACCGTAGCCCTCCTGCCCCGTGAACAGCACCCAGTGCCGGCCGAAGCCACGCATGATGTCGTCTGGCGTGGTCTCCAACACGTCGGCCGCCGCCCCGATCAGGCGCACGGACACCGCATCGTCGTAGTCCTGCATACTGAGGAAGTCGTCCTCGGCCCAGTCGGCCTTGGTGCGAATGCGTTGCCAGAGATCCTCGCCACCGCTGGTGAGCGCGTAGTCTCGAATCCCCTTATTGACCAGTCCGTACATCGCCGGCTCCCGTAGTGTCTCCTCTCCGGGATCGGCTTGGACTAGACAAGGTTTAGGGCCGCCGCCTCGGAGTTGGAACAGGGCCCGCCGTTATGCCAACTGGGGCACCCGCGGCCTAACGATCCGCCGCCCAGGACACAAAATGAAAAACGGCGGGACCCAAGGCCCCGCCGTCTCTGGACGTACGCGTTTTGTGGGCGGGCACGCGATCGCCGCGCACCCGCCACCGCCTCGGCTCAGCTCGCCTTGGCCTCGGCCACCTCGGCGGCCATCGCCTTGCCTCGCGCCGCGGCGTCCACGAACTCCTCCTGCTGGTCGAAGTTCATGTAGTTGTAGATCTCCGGCGCCATGGAGTCGATCTTGCCAGCGTACTCCAGGTACTCGTCCTTCTCCGGGATCCGCCCGAGGATGGAGCAGATCGCCGCCAACTCGGCGGACGCAAGGAAAACGTTAGCTCCCTGCCCCAAACGGTTGGGGAAGTTACGCGTGGACGTGGAGACACAGGTGGACCCGGCGGCGATTCGCGCCTGGTTGCCCATGCACAGGGAGCAACCCGGCATCTCCGTGCGCGCTCCAGCCTGGGCGTAGGTGTTGTAGAAGCCCTCCTCCATGAGCTGCTGCTCGTCCATCTTGGTGGGCGGGGCCATCCACAGGCGCGTCGGGATCACTTCCTTGGCCGCTTCGAGCAGCTTGCCGGCGGCGCGGAAGTGTCCGATGTTGGTCATGCACGAGCCGATGAACACCTCGTCGATCTTGGTGCCGGCCACCTCCGAGAGTGGCTTCACGTCGTCGGGGTCGTTCGGGCAAGCCAGCAGCGGCTCGGTGATCTCGGACATGTTGATCTCGATCACCTCGGCGTACTCCGCGTCCGCGTCGGCGCGCATGAGGCTCGGGTTCTCGAGCCAGGCCTCCATGGCCTGGGCGCGACGCTCCAGCGTGCGCACGTCGCGGTAGCCGTTGGCGATCATCCAGCGCAGCATCACGATGTTCGAGCGCAGGTACTCAGCCACGGATTCTTCGGAGAGGTTGATCGTGCAACCACCCGCCGAACGCTCGGCGGACGCATCGGACAGCTCGAAGGCCTGCTCCACCGTGAGGTGCGGCAGCCCTTCGATCTCGAGGATGCGGCCGTTGTAGACGTTCTTCTTGCCCTTCTTCTCCACCGTGAGCAGGCCGCGCTGCAGGGCCGCGTAGGGAATGGCGTTGACGAGGTCACGCAGGGTGATGCCCGGCTGCATCTCGCCGGTGAAGCGCACCAGCACCGACTCGGGCATGTCCAGGGGAATCACGCCGAGGGCCGCACCGAAGGCGACCAGGCCCGAGCCCGCCGGGAAGGAGATGCCGAGGGGGAAGCGCGTGTGCGAGTCACCGCCCGTACCCACCTGGTCCGGCAGCAGCATGCGGTTCAGCCAGCTGTGGATGATGCCGTCGCCCGGGCGCAGGCTCACGCCGCCGCGGGTCTGGATGAAGTCCGGCAGCGTGTGCTGGGTTTCGATATCGACGGGCTTCGGATACGCCGCCGTGTGGCAGAAGCTCTGCATGACGAGGTCGGCGGAGAAACCGAGGCAGGCCAGTTCCTTCAGCTCGTCGCGGGTCATGGGGCCGGTGGTGTCCTGGGACCCGACCGTGCCCATGCGCGGCTCGCAGTAGGTGCCGGGGCGGATGCCCTGCCCCTCGCCGAGGCCGCAGGCGCGGCCGACGATCTTCTGCGCCAGGGTGAAGCCCTTGCCCGTGTCGTTAGGATCGACCGGACGGCGGAATACGTCCGTGGGGCCGAGTTCCAGCGCCTCACGGGCACGTTCGGTGAGGCTGCGGCCGATGATCAGGGGGATGCGGCCACCGGCCTTCACCTCGTCCAGGATCACGTCCGTCTTCAGACTGAACTCGGCGATCGTCTCGCCAGCTTCGTTCTCGACCTTGCCCTCGTAGGGCTTGAGCACGATCACATCGCCCATGGCCATGTTGTCCACGGACACTTCGATCGGCAGAGCACCGGAGTCTTCCACCGTATTGAAGAAAATCGGCGCGATCTTGCTGCCGAGCACCACGCCGCCCTGGCGCTTGTTGGGCACGTAGGGGATGTCATCGCCCATGGTCCACAGCACCGAATTGGTGGCGGACTTGCGCGAGGAGCCGGTGCCGACCACGTCGCCGACATAGGCCACGGGATTACCCTTTTGCTTCAACTCCTCGATCTGCGGGATGGCATCGGTGATGCCCTCGCGCGGGTTCTTGAGCATGGCCAGGGAGTGCAGGGGGATGTCCGGCCGGGACCAGGCGTCCTGGGCGGGGGAGAGGTCGTCCGTGTTGGTCTCTCCGGTGACCTTGAAGACGGTGAGCTTGATGGCTTCCGGCACGTCGTCCTTGGCGGTGAACCACTCGGCGTCGGCCCAGGATTGCATCACGGCCTCAGCGTTGGCGTTGCCGGCCTTGGCCTTCTCCGCCACGTCGTGGAAGGCGTCGAACATAAGCAGCGTGCGCTTGAGCTGTTCGCCCGCCAGGGCGCCCAGGGCGTCGTCGTCCAGCAGCTCCACCAGGGGCATGATGTTGTAGCCGCCGAGCATGGTGCCAAGCAGTTCGATCGCGCGCTCGCGGCTTATCAGACCGCAATCCGTGGCGCCCTTGGCGATGTCCGCCAGGAACGCTGCCTTCACGTAGGCGGCATCGTCCACGCCGGGCGGCACCCGATGCGTCAGCAGGTCCAGCAGCAAGGTCTCCTCGCCGGCCGGCGGCGCCTTGATAAGTTCAACCAGCTCAGTGACTTGCTCCGCGCTCAGGGGTTTCGGCGGGATTCCCTGTTGGGCACGTTCCTCG
>JBCBZW010000053.1 GCA_039815145.1 Pseudomonadota bacterium | reverse complement strand
GCAGTTCGTCCGCGGCCAGGCCGAGAAGCTCAGCGTAGAGCTGTTCTTCGACACCACGGAGGACGGCACGGGAGTGGATGCGACGTCGGTGACCTCACTCACCGATCAGATCTATCAGCTCGCCAAGGTGGAATCGAGCAGCCACGCACCGCCAATCGTGACCTTCTGCTGGAACCGCCACTTCCCCGGCGACTCCCTGAGCCTTGGCGGCGGTCAGCTGCGCAACAGCTTCGTGGGCGTGGTGGAGAGCGTGCGCCAGCAGTTCACGCTGTTCAGCAGCGAAGGCGTGCCCCTGCGCGCCACCGTGAACCTGGTGCTGCGCGAATACCGCACGCTCGACCAACAGCTCGACGAGCTCAAGCTGAGCTCCCCCGACAAGAGCCACGCGCACACGCTGGCGGAGCGCGACACCCTCTCCGGCCTCGCCCACAGCTACTACCGCCAGCAGCACGAGTGGCGACGGATCGCACGGCGCAACGACGTCGAGGACCCGCGACGCCTGCGCACCGGCGATTTCTTAACGGTGCCGATCATCGAGGACGACGCATGAGCAGCGCGACGCCCCTCCACGACGTCTCACCCGCCTACGGCGGCTTCTACTCGCCCCGTTACGAACTCCTGGTATCGGGTGAAGGCCTCGCCACCTCCGCCCTGCGCGACGTGGTCGAGGTGAAGTACCACGACGATGTGGAAGCTCTCGATTACCTCGAGCTCACCGTTTCGAACTGGGATAGCGAGCGGCGCCAATTCAAGTACATCGGCTCGGAAACCACCGAAGCTCTCCAGGGCGGTGACCCGCGCACACCCAACTACACGATGTTCGAGCCGTGCGCGAAGACCGTGCAGCTCTCGATGGGCTACAGCGGCGTGCTCAAGCCCCTGATCAGCGCGACCTTCACCACCATGGAGCCGGCGTTCTCCTCGTCGGGGCCGCCCGTGCTGAAGGTGCGTGGCCTCAACGCGCTCCACCAGCTGCGCCGGCGCAAGTACTCGGAGAAGTACGAGAACATGCGCGACAGCGACATCGCCCTGCGCATCGCGCAGCTGGAAGACGGCGACGGCGAGGTCGAGCGCTTCCCGCTGCAGGTGGAGATCGACGACGCAGCGCGCGCCCGCGAACCGGAACTCCCCCTGGTCACCCAGCGCGCCGAGACGGACATCGACTTCCTGTGGAAGCGGGCCCGCGAGCGCGGCTACGTGGTCACCATCCGCGAGGGCCAGCGGCCGCAGGACCGGCGCCTCTACTTCGGCCCCTCGAGCGAGGCGGACGCGAACCCCTTCGAGCTGCGCTGGGGGCACTCGCTGATCGAGTTCAACCCGCGCCTCACCACCGCCAATCAATATCGATCAGTAACCGTGAACGGCTGGGATCGCACGCGACAGCGGGCGATTCGCGAGCAGGTGGCCCTGGAGGACGACGACGTGCTCGAGGCCAACCCCGATCTGCGCCACCTGATTCAGGCCTGCGATCCGCGCGAGGAGCTGGTGGTCGACCGGCCCGTCTTCACCCCCGAGCAGGCGCGCGCCGCCGCCATCGACCTCCTCACGGATCAGAGCAAGCAGATGGTCAAGGCGAGCGGCAGCACCGTAGGCCTGCCCGAGCTGCGGGCCGGTACGCGCATTCGCATCACGGGGGTCGGGGCGCGCCTGTCGGGCACCTACTTCCTCACCAGCACCGATCACACCATCAACGACAGCGGCTACCTCACGCGCTTCGAAGCGCGCCGTGAGCTGAGCCCGAGCGAGAGCAACGGAGCATCGTCATGAGAGCCCCCACCGCCGGCGTGGTCATCGCCACCGTGGTCGCCAACGAGGATCCCGAGGCTCAGGGTCGCGTCGAAGTGCGCTTTCCCTGGTTGGGGGAAGACTCGCCCACGCGGTGGGCCACCGTCGCCACCGCCATGGCCGGGGCCAACCGCGGCAGCTTCGTGATGCCCGAGGTGGGGGACGAAGCCCTGGTCGCCTTCGAGCACGGCGACTTCGACCACCCCTACATCGTCGGCTTCACCTGGAATCCCCAGCACACCCCGCCGGCGACAGATCCGCGCGAGCGCACCCTGCGCTCCCTGAACGGCCACAACATCCGCTTCGTCGACTCGACGGAGAGCGCTGGCGACCGCGGGGCGCTCATCATCGAAGACGGTCACGGCAATCGCATCGTCATGACCAACCAGCTCATCCGCATCATCAGCACCGGGCACCTCGACATCCAGGCGCGCTCGGTGACGATTATGGGCCGGCCCGTCAACCCGATGGTGGCGGACATCTAGCGATGACCCAGATCGACGTCACCCTAAGCGACGAACTCCAGGAGGCCCTGCGCCAGCCGCTGTGCGCGGATCTGTCGCTGCCAAAGCCAGGATCGGTCTCCCTCGCCTTGCCCTCCGGGGGCACGTTGAAGGGTATCGCCGATGCCACCCGCGCCATCCCGACCGACTGCACCTTGTCCATCAACCTGCTCATGCAGCTCGGTCCGATCCTCGCCAACCTCGACTGCATCATCAAGCTGCTCAAGCTGGTGGAGCCGCTGATCGACATCGTCAAGGGCCTACCGTTTCCGCCCGTCGAAGCGGTCAAGAAGTTCATCGAGGCGGCGCCGCCGGTGGTGGAGTGCATCGTCGCGCTCACCGGCGCCGGCATCATCCCCTTCATCCGCGACATCCTCTGCCTGGTCATCAAGATCATGCGCTGCCTGATCGACCAACTGAACACGCTCATCTCCCTGCTGGGCCGCATCGAACTGGATCTGGCCGAAGCCCAGGCGAGCGGCAACACCGCGGCCCTCGCGGGCATCGAGTGCGCCCGGGAGAACGCCATGTGCGCGGCTAACGCATCCTTTCAGTCGATCGAGCCCGTGATGCTCATCATGGAGCTGGTCGCGCCCCTGTTCGAGTTCACGCCGATCGATGCGATCGCCCTGCCCTCCCTGGCCGCCCCGGAGGACGTGGAATCGATGCAAACCCTCGTGACCACCCTGGAGACCTTCGTGGATGCCGCGCAGATCGCAGCCGATGCCCTAGGGGGCTGCGAATGAGGACCGAACGCAGGAGGCCGTGCCATGCAAGCTAACCGCCAACGGCCCTTCCTCGGCCAGGGTTGGAAGTTCCCCTTACAGGTCAACCGCCAGGGCGGCATCGCCGTGGCCAGCGAGGAGCAGCGCATCGAGGAGTCGGTGTACCTGATCCTGAGCACGGCGCCCGGCGAGCGGGTGATGCAGCCCGAGTTCGGCTGCGGCATCCACGAGCTGACCTTCGAGAACAACACGCCCGCCATGCTGGCCCTGGTGGTCGATCGCGTACGTCGCGCCCTCACCCGCTTCGAACCGCGCATCGATCTCATGCACATCGATGCGGACTCCCCGCGAGGGCAGCCGAACCTGGTCTTGATCCGCGTGGACTACCAGATCCGCATCAGCAACACGAGCGGCAATCTGGTGTATCCGTTCTACATAGCCGAGGGCAACTGACGTGCCGTTGCAAGACCACTACCCGGCGATCGACGACCGCACCTTCGATGACCTCGTCGCCGAGGCCAAGACGCGGATTCCGCGCTACACGCCGGAGTGGACCGACCACAACGACAACGACGTGGGCATCGCCTTCATCGAGCTCTTCGCGTGGCTGGCGGAGATGCAGATCTACCGCATGGCGCAGGTACCAAAGCTCAACTACCTGAAGTTCCTGGAGCTCATCGGTATCGAGCTGACCCCCGCGATAGCCTCGACGGGACGGCTCTCCTTCGCACTCACCGCCGGCACCACCGCCGACCACGTGATCGTACCGGCCCGTACGCAGGTCACCCCGGACGACACCGATGACGCCGGCCGCCCGATCGTCTTCGAGACCGATCGTGCGTTGATCGCCCTCAAGGCCCAGCTCGCGGTGCTCCAGGCGTACGACGGAGTGGGCTATCGAGACTTCACCACCAGCAACGACGACACCCTGGCCACCTTGACGCCCTTCGGCAGCCGGGCCGCCAAGGGCGATGCGATGCTCCTGGGCTTCGACGGCCCGATTCCGCCCGTGGATTTCGCCCTGACCGTGTGGGTGGAGGACGACACCGGTGGCAACGGCGCCGCGCCCGGCAGGGCCTGCGTAGACCCGGCTGCTCTGGTCCCTGCAGCTGATCTTTCTTGGGAGTACTTCAGTCAGTCCCGCGAGTGGCGCCCACTCGATCTTCTGCAGGACACCACGGGCGCCCTGACGCGCAGCGGTGAGGTGCAACTCAAGGGCCCCGCCGCGAGTGACATGCTGGCCTCTTCCCTAGGGAATACCACCGAAGATCGCTATTGGGTTCGCGCACGCATCGCTAGCGCCACCTATGAACGACCTCCTGCGATCCTGGCCCTGCGCACCAACACGGTAGCTGTCACGCAGGCAGAGACCATCGAGTTCGAGACCGTCGGCGCCAGCGATGGGATCGTCGCGCAAACCCTGACCCTCAGGCGTACGCCGGTACTCGCAGGCACGCTGGCCCTGGAGCTGGATGAGGGCGGCGGCTTCGAGCCCTGGGAGGAACGCCCCGATCTGATCGGCTCCGGCCCGGACGATCCGCACTACGTCCTCAACCGTAGCACCGGCACGATCCAGTTCGGGGACGGCGTACACGGTCGCATCCCCGTGGCCAATCCCCGCAACACGAGCAACGTGCGCGCACGGACCTACCGCGTGGGCGGTGGCGGCAAGGGCAACCTCGGACCGAACACACTCAAGAGCCTGCGCCGAGGCGTGACGGGGATAGACGGCGATGCCGTCACCAACCCGTTCCCCACCGGCGCCGGCCAGGACGAGGAAACCCTCGATGAGGCGCGCGACCGGGCCGCCCTGGCCCTTCGCAGTCGCGACCGCGCCGTCACGGCGGAGGACTTCGAGTACCTCGCGACCACGGCGGGCAACGTCGCCCGGGCCAAGACCCTGCCATTGAGCCATCCCGAATTCCCTGGTATCGACGTGCCCGGCGTGGTCACCGTGATCGTCGTGCCCGACGTAGACACCGCGCAGAACCCAAAGCCCACCCCAAGCGACGCCACCTTGGCCAACGTCTGCGCTTGCCTGAACGCGAGGCGTCTGGTCACCACCGAGCTCTACGTACGCGCGCCGACCTATCAGGAGGTGGCGATCGATGCGACGCTAGTGGTGTCCGATGAGGCCGATCTGGCCGAGGTGAAGAACACCGCCCTCGCCACGCTGTCGGCGTACTTCGATCCCCTGGTGGGCGGTGAGGACGGCACGCTGGACTCGCCTGGCAGCGGCTGGCCCTTCGGTGGCGACATCTTCTACTCGCTCGTCTTCAGACGATTGCTACTCGCGGGCGTCAAGCGCATCGAGTCGCTCATGATTCGCCTGGACGGCACCGAGTACCCACCTTGCTCCGACGTCGCCCTCAGCCCCGGGGCACTCCTGTGCAACGGCCCCCATGCCATCGAGGTGCGCTATGAGCTCGGCTAGCCACGCGCCCTACCTGGCACCGCCGCCGCGGCCGCCACACGATCCCCTACGCCTACCCCTGAGCGCGCGCCAGGGCTGGCGCCTCGTGGCCCTGTCAGACGCGGAGGTGCATCCCGCGAGCGGCGCCCTAGCGCTTGCACCGGTGGCACCGCCCGGTCCCAGCCTGACGGATAGCCGGGGCGCCTTCGGTGGTGTGGTACTGCCTCGCCTCGCGGCGACGGACGGGGATCGGGGCTACTGGGTACTGTACCCACACAATCACTCCCTACACCGCTTCGACCCGTGCACGTGCGCCTTCGAACAGATCCCCTGCGTGGGTGGAAACGGCGATGGCCCGCGCGAATTCAACGCGCCCGGTGGCATGGTGATCGGCCACGGCAACCTCTACGTGGCGGACACGGGCAATGGGCGCATCCAGGTCTTCGCGCTCCACGGCATGGTGCTGCGGGCCCTGTGGAGCCTCCCGCTCGGCACGGGCCTGGCCGCGCCATTCACCCCGACGGACGTCGCGATCGACGGCAGGGGCCAGGTGTTGGTCGGCGATGCCGCCAATGGCGGCGTACACGTCTTCAATCGTGCGGGTTGCTGGCTACGCTTCGTCGGTGGACTCGGGGCCGTGCAGGCGCTCGCCGTGGATGGCGAAGACCGCGTCTATGTGCTGGCCTCAGGTCTCGACCATGTCATGGTCATCGATGGCCTGACGGGCGAGCGCCTGGAGAGCGTGACCCGCGCCGACGCTCTGGTCGGCCGCTTCCCACCTCTGCCGATCGCCATCGACGCCGAGCTGAACCTGCAACTCGGCACCCTCTGTCAGCCACCCACGACGCAGTGGTTCGATCTCCTGGGCACGCCCCGCGACACGTCTCAAGGCATGAGTGCGGGCCAATACCCGCTGTCGGGTCAGGTGCTGATCGGCCCCCTGGATAGCCGACTCTACGAGTGCGTGTGGGATCGCATCTCCATCGCGAGCAGCACGCCGCCAGGCACGCGACTCACGGTGGAATCGCACAGCTCCGCCACGCCCCTGAGCGACGCCGAGATCATCCACCTAAGGCCTGAAGAAGCCCCGTGGACGCCTTGCCTGAACGTGGACAGCGCCGGCCCGCAGAGCACCCACGACGGCATGCTGCGCTCGCCGGCGGGTCGCTACCTGTGGCTGCGACTCACCCTGCACGGCGACGTCCTGCAGACCCCACACGTGCACGCACTTACCCTCGACTACCCGCGCATCAGCCTAACCGAGCAATTGCCCGCGGTGTTCTCCCAGGACCCCGCGAGCGCCGACTTCACCCGTCGCTTCCTGGCCATCATGGACCGCACCCAGCGCGGAATCGAAGGCACGCTGGATCACCAAGCGCAGCTGTTCGATCCCCTGTCGGCGCCCACCGGGCGGGCCGACCGCGACTTCCTCACCTGGCTCGCCTCATGGGTCGGCGTAACGCTTGAACGAAGTCTACCTGAAGCACGGCGGCGCATGCTGCTGAAGGAAGCACCGCGCCTGTTCAGCCGACGAGGTACGCTGGATGGCCTAAGGGGAATGCTAACGCTTTTCCTCGGTTGGCCAAGCCGCTGGCCCGCCGGGCCTGCCCCCCAGAGCTGTGCCCCGTGCACAACGGCGCCGGCTCCCGACTATCCCGTGCCCCCCTTGGTGTTGGAACACTTCCGCCTGCGCCGTTGGCTGTTTCTCGGCGCGGGACGCCTCGGCGATCAGGCACGCCTATGGGGCCAGCGCATCGTCAATCGCAGCCAACTGGGAGGATCCACGGTGCAAGGCAACGCGCGCACCGGGGTCACCCAGTTGAATACGACGCAGGATCCGCTGCGCGATCCCTTCCACGTCTACGCCCATCGCTACAGCTTGTTCCTCCCCGCCGCCTGCGGGCGCGACCTCGCCATGCGCCATGCGCTGGAGCGTTTGCTGGCGGCGGAAGGGCCCGCGCATGGTGCCGCCCAACTCGAGTGGGTCGAGCCGCGCATGCGCGTGGGCGTGCAGTCGATGATCGGCTTCGATGCGGTGATCGCCCGCCACGCCCCCGCGCATATCGAACTCGATAGCAGTCGCTTGGGCAGGGCCACGGTTATACCCCCGAGCGAGAAGGCGGGTGGCAGCACGCCATCGCCGTCGATACGCATCGGTCAGCACGGCCGCATCGGCAACACGACCCGGTTGAACTGACATGGCAACCAAGCATTACCCCCTTTGGCTTATCCCAGAGCCCCCCGTGAAGAAGAGGATCGGCTAATGGCCACCGACAATCTCAAGGCGCAGTGTCCGCCCTGTGAGCTCCAAGCCCCCACGCGCAATTTCTACTTCACGGGCAAGTTACTCGTCGAACGCGACTTCAACGACGAGCAGCGCTACTTCATGGACAAGCTGCGCCGCCACCACCAGCAGCTCCACGGCCGCGGTGTGGTCTGCGGACTGCAGGTGGTGCCCCATGAATCGCCCGCTTGCCGCGATCGCTTCGTGGTGCTGGAGCCCGGCAGCGCCATCGACTGCTGCGGCCACGACATCGTGGTGGCCGAACGCGAGACCATCGATCTGCACGCCATCGAGGGCTTCAGCGAACTCCTTGACCAGGACGACGGCGACCCCCATCGCCTCCAGCTCTGCCTCCACTACCGCGAGTGCCCCACCGAGAACATCCCGGTGCTCTACGACGAGTGCGGCTGCGACGACACGCAGTGTGCACCGAACCGAGTGCTCGAAACCTACGGCCTGGCCCTGCGCGTCGACCCTGAGCCCGAAGCGCCAAGCCCGCATCAACCCCAGGCGCATTGGAACGCGACGCTCAGCATCGCCCACGCGCGCGCCATCGTGGTGGACGAAGCCAATCGCAACCTCTACGTCCTCACCGACGGACCGGAGGGTGCGGTCTACCAGGTCAGCAGCGATAACCTGGCCGTGGAGACCTCCTTCGCTCTCGGTCGCCACGGGCGCCACCTCGCCCTGGCCGCGGACGGCAGCGAGCTGTATGTGGCCGTGGCCCATGAGGACGGCCCGGATCAGGGCGACGGCGAGCTCTGGGTGTTCGATGTCAGCGGCCCGTCGAGCCTCAGCGCGGGCCCCGTGCGCAATGCCGTGGTGAGCGGCAGCAACGACACCGAGGTGGCGCTGGGCATCGCCAACGACGGCCGCCTAGTCGGCATCTACCGCGCCGGCGGCACCGTGGTGGTGTGGCCGACTGGGGTGCCCGACCCGGCAGCCCCCACCGTCAGCGAGACCCTCGGGGTGGAGTTGCACGGCCTCGCCTTCTCCGGCAACGGCGATACGATCTATTCGGTGCAACCCGGCAGCGCCGACGTGCACGTGTTCGACCTGGCCGCAGCTAACCTATCGCCGACGGTGATCGTCCTCGCTGAGGGGCAGGTGGATGACGTCGCCGTCGTGGCCAGCACCGGGGCCGAGTTCATCACGGTGATCGATGCCGCCAACCAGGCCTTGAGGCTGGTGGACCCGAGCGCCGGGGGCGCCGTCGACGGCGCGGTGATGCTCAACTTCCCCCCGCACGATGTGATCGTCGACGACACCGGCCACTGGGCCTGGGTGCTGGTGCGCGACGGTGACGACAGCTTCGTGCAGGCCGTCTCGCTGCAACGCCTGCGCCAAGGGCAGGCCGTCGCGCCAACGCCGACCGTCGGCGTGGGTGAGGTGAGTCGCATGCTGGCTCTCACCGCCAGCGGCAACCGCCTCTACGTGCCCTACACGGGCCAGCTAGCCGTGGACGATGCGGGCGGGGTCGCGGTGCTCGACATCAGCGCCAGCAACTGCGCTGACATCCTGTGGAGGATGGAGGACTGCCCGACGTGCGAGGAACCGGATTGCCTCGTCCTCGCCACCATCGACAACTGGCGCCCCGGCGTCGCACTCGAGGCGCTGCCCGACCCTGCGCCGGACCCCGTCGACGACGCCGCCACGAACATCGCACGCATCGACAATCGCCTCGGCCGCCCCCTGCTGCCCAGCACCCAAACCCTCGCCGAGGCCCTGCAATGCGTGCTCGACAACTGCTGCGGCGCCGCCCCCGGCAACGCTGACCAAGGACCGCCCGGACCGCCGGGCCCACCCGGCCCCCAAGGCGACGCCGGTCCCCAGGGAGATCCTGGCGTACCGGGCCCACCCGGCGCCCAAGGCGACCCGGGCCCGCAGGGCGATCCCGGGCCTCAGGGGGCACAGGGCCCCCAAGGCATTCCCGGCGTGCCGGGTCCGCCAGGGGAACCCGCGCTCGACCCCGACCTCCCTCACATCTGCGCCATCAACTGGCCCCACGACGGCACGGTGCCGCGCGCGTTCCTGTTCGATCTGCCGCTGCTCGTGGCCTTCGACACCCGGGTGCGCAACGGCGACTTGCACCGCATGAGCGTGCGCGTGCTGACGGAGCGGCCGTCGGACGACAACAGCGGCACCGTGTGCTGGTGCGAACTCGCCACCGAGGTACTGATCCGGGGCGTCAACTTCGAGGTGCCGTGCAACGTGGAGTCGCCGTTCTCTGAAGCCGATGACCCGGATGCGCAGGTCAACGGCCTCATGATTCGCCTGGGGTTCGTCGACCCTTCGCCCGGCCGCCGCTTTCGGGTGTTGATCGACGGGGATTTCATCCGCGGCGTGCACCCCATCACGGGGGAACTGGTCGGCGGTGATTTCGATCACCTACCGCAATGGCTAACCACCCCCGCGGGCGCCCCCACGGGCGAGCGCACCGGTGATGGTGTGGAGGGCGGCCTGTTCGAGAGTTGGTTCTCGATCGAGTCCTAGCCCATGCAAGTACCCGAATACCCATCCACGACGAGCCCCCGCGCGAGCACCGCCGGGCATACGCTTTTCCAGGAGTAACGGTCATGGCCTTCGAATCCAACACGCCCGGCAACGGCTGCTGCCAGTCCGGCTGCGCGAGCGGCACCACGGCGGTGAACTGCCCGGACTGCGGCGCCCTCGAGTGCCTGTGCCGCCCCCGCTTCTTCGCCGGCCAACTGCTGAGCGAAGAGGACCTGAACCGGTTGGACTACTACATCCGCAAGAAGCACCAGCTGCACAACCGCAACCTGCACGGGTGGGGCGTGGTCAACGGCCTCAACGTGCTGTGTGATCCCTGCGGCTCGCTCAAGGTGACCCAGGGCTACGCGTTGGACCCGTGCGGCAACGACATCGTCCTGTGCCAGGACGCGAGCGTCGATGTGTGCGCCCTGATTCGCGCGTGCAAGCAAGCGGAGCGCCAAGAGATACCGTGCACGCCCTTCCCAGGCGCCGACCAGCGCGGCTGCGACGATCTCGAGGAGGAGTGGATCCTCGCCGTGCGCTACTGCGAGCAGCCCTCGCGCGGCATCACGCCCCTGCGCGGCGCGTCCCCCAACAAAAGTGCAGCATGCGGGAGCGGCTGTGGAGGCGCGACGGCGAGCGACGCCTCGCCACGCGGCGCGCCCAACGAGTGCGAAGCCACGGTGATCTGCGAGGGCTACCAGTTCGAGGTCTTCCGCAAACCTGAAGATGCTGACGACGATTCCCGCGGCGATGACGACAACCCTTTCGCCCTGGAATTCGACGGCGCCATCATCGAGCGCTTCAACTGCTGCGTGCAGGGTCTCGTCAACGCCATTCCCCTACCGCCTGGCGAGTTCACCCTCGATGTGATTCCCCAGAACGCCGACGCCTGGCACCAATGGTGCTGCCGCACCCGGGCAGCGCTGATCGACTGGATGAGCCGTCAACCGACCACCAACTGCGAGCGCCTGCGCGAACTGCAACGCATCGTCTGCCCCGCGCCCTCACCCACCAGCGACTTCGCCCTCGCCATCCTCGACGTGGCCGAACAGTACGTCTACATCCTCGTCGACGAACTGCTCAACTGTCTCTGCCTGGCCCTGCTGCCGCCCGCGCCCGGCGCCAGCCACGACTCGCGCGTGCCGATCGCGAGCGTGCGCGTGCGCGGCGCCGACTGTGAGGTGCTGCGGGTATGCAACTGGACCACCTGCCGCCCCATGGTCAACACCTGGCCCTCCATGGGCTACTGGATGGGCCTGTTCCCCATCGTCGACATGCTGCGACGCTTGCTGGACGAATGGTGCTGCACCGGCTTCGCCGTGGAATCCGACGATCCCATCGGCGCCTCGAACGATGTCGGGGGGCAGTTCGACGGGGCCACCGGCGAGGCCGCCTTCACCGATGCCCGCGGCGGCGCGGACAGTGCGCGCTTCGCCAGCACCAACGTGCGCGCCAACAGCAGGCTCAACCCGATGCTCGACATCGATCGCCAGCTGGGCACGACCTTGGACCTCCTCTCACGCGGCCGGGAACGCATCGCTTCGCCGCTGGACGCCAACGCCCTCGTGGCCAGTATCAGCCGCCTGCGGCTGCCCACGGACCGCGGCGGCCTGAGCCTCGCCGAACGACGCAATCTCGCCCCCAGTCTCCTGATGAACTCCGTCGCCGGACCTCTGGTGCAGAGCTTCTCGCGGGTCACCTCCGCGGGCGGCGGCGGCGAGTTCACCGGCAAGGTCGGTGCCGGGAGCGGTCGCGAGCGCGTGGCGCCCACCGCGGGGGCGGCCGAAGCGAGCACCGTGGCGGACCTCGAGGCACGCATCGCCGTGCTCGAAGCCGCCCTCAGCCGCACGGGCGGCAACGACGCCTAACGACCACGCTGCGCGGAGACCGACATGTCACAACCTGCCGAACGCCCCACCTTCTTCGAGGGCCAGTACCTGGGCGCCGCCGACCTGACAGCGATGGTGGCCTACGCCCGCGAGCACCGGGCACGCCAGGATCTCGGCCAGGCCACCTGGGGCATCGCCATGGGCCTCGAGCTTCGCGAGCGCACGGCGCCCGACGGCAGCCTGGAGGTCCTCCTAACGCCAGGCTTCGCCTTCGACGGCTATGCCCGACAGGTCGTGGTCCGCGAGGCCGTCACGCTGCAAGCGAGCCAATTCGCCGGCCTCGGCACGGGCGAGTTCAAGGTGTGGCTGCGCTTCGATGCCAATCCCACCCAGGGCGTGCGACACGGCTTCGAGGTATGTGACAGCGACGATGCTTACGGGCGCATGCAAGAGGGCTTCGCCATCGAACTCGGCGAGCGCTCGGGCGTCAGCGAACGCCAGGACGGCGTCACCGTGGCCAACGAACTCGTGCTCGACGCGCGCCTCGCCCCGCGCGCGGCCGACGACGAAGGCCGGGTTGCCTGCGATGGCAGCATTCCCCACCAGTGCTTCGACGACACCCTCGACGACGCCCTGTGGCTCATCCCCGTGGGCTTCGTGCACTGGAACGCCGCCACGGCCAGCATCGAAGCCCTCTCCACCGATCAACGCATCCGCGCCCGCCTCTTTCGACGCCAGCTGGGGCAGGTGACGGAGAGCCTGTTCGCCGCCAACGGCGTCCTGCGCCTGCGCGATCGCTTCGTGGACTTCGAAGAGGACACGGACGTCGACCTGCTCTGCGGCCCGGGCCAGATGGCGCAGGAAGATCTGCGCGTCTGCGACGAGCGCCTGCACTTCGACGATCTCATCTGGCTCGAGGGCAACACCCGCCTCGAGGGCCACGCCCGCCTGTGGGGAACGCGCCTGGAGTTCCGCAACACGAGGGGGGACGACCCCGTACAGCGCAGCGTCGGTGGCGTGCCGCGCGACCCGAGCGCGCTGCTCGCCCTCACCCGCGGCGAGACCGCCGTGGGCAACGCCGACCTGCAGGTGCTCCTCCAGGAGGCGGCGGCAGGCGAACCGAGGAATCGCTTCATCGTCTCGCGGGTGACCGTGGACGGGGATGAATGCGACTACACCGTATCAGCCCCGAGCTACCTGCTCGGCGTGCAGGACGACGGTCGTGTGGGCATCGGCACCTTCGATCCCACGAGTGACCTACTGGCGCCGTTGACCATCCGCGCCGAAGGCGAATTCAACCAAGCCATCGACTTCGAACGCTCGGGCGGTGGCCTGGCCTGGCGCATCAACCTGCAGGAATCGGGCGCCCACCTGAGCATCAACGAGGCCCTGGTGCCCGACGAAGCCGAGGGTCGCCTGTTCCTCCAGGCGGGCGGCAACGTGGGCATCAGCACCACCGACCCTGCCGCAAAGCTCGACATCGCCGACGTCCAGGTCACCCCCGGTGGCAGCGGCCTCGGCAACGACCTGTGGCTGCGCGTGGGCAACGGCGAGGACAACGGTCGCCTGTGGGTCGAGTACGGCAGTCAACGCGCCCCCCTGCTCGTGCTTGCCGACGACGACGACCCACCGCGCCTGCAGTTCCAGCAGGGCGACGAAACATCTCCCACCCACTCGAGCTGGATCGGTCATGCGCGCGGCGGCAGCGCCAACATCGCCCTGATGGGGGCGGACCTCGGCATCGGCACGCAGGATCCCACGCACCGCCTGCACCTGCGGGGCGACGCTCCCGACGTCTTCCTGGACCTCAACGGTGCCTCACCCAACACGAGCGTAGGCGTCGACTTCGGTGCCAACGGCTCTGTGGAGAGCAGCATGCGTTGGTCCGAGACCGACGGCACCCTAGCCTTCACCAGCAACGGCCAAACCGGCCTGGTGCTGGATGGCGACCACGCGGGCTTTGGCGGCGTCGCCCCCGTCACCACGGTGCACATCGCCAGCGGCACCGATGTGACCAACAACGGCAGCAGCGGCTACCTGGTCCTCGGCAGCGCCACCGGCACCAACATCGGTATCGACAACAACGAGATTCAGTGTCGCGCAAACGGCAGCCCGACGACGCTCACGGTGCAGGCCGGCGGTGGCCACTTCGCCGTGGGCAATCGCCTGCGTGTCCAGGACAACGGCGACGTCGGCATCAACACCACCAGCCCCGACTGTCGCCTGCACGTGCGCGACACGATCGACGCGGCCGCCAACGACATCGCTAGCCACGTCGCGTGCGTGGAGAACGCCAGCAGTGGCACGAACGCGGATGTACTCGCCCTGAGCGTTGGTGCCGCCAATCCCGGCACCAGCAACAACTACATCACGTTCTTCGCCGGCGGCAGTCCGATCGGTCGAATCGAACGCGACGGCGGCACCTTGACGCTCGTCAGCGGCGGCGCTGATCTGGCGGAATGCCTGCCTTTGGCGCCGGGGACACCGGCCGTGGAAGCGGGCGACGTGGTGGGTGTCCACCAGGGGCAGCTACGCCTCGAGACCGCTGACGCGGAGCGGGTGATGGTGGTCACCGACCGCGCCGCGGTGGTGGGTAACGCCCACGGCGACGGCACGGCGCCGCGGGTTGCCCTGATGGGTCAGGTGCCCGTGAAGGTGCGCGGCCCCGTACACGCCGGAGATCTCCTGCTGCCCTCCCCGGCAGCCGATGGCACGGCAATCGCCCTGGCCCCTCGAGAGGTCGTCCCGGAGCAGGTGGAGCAGATCATCGGTCAGGCCTGGGCCAGCGACGATTCCGCCGAGCTCAAACGCATCAACGCCGCCATCAGCTTCCTGCCCGGCCTCGGCCACAGCGCCCTGGTTCAGCAGCTTCGACGCCAGGAAGATCGCCTCCAGGCCCTGGAGGCGTCCCTCGCCACCTTGCTGGCGGGCGGACCGCAAGCGTAGGCCCGGCGTGGAGACGGCCACCTTGCACATCCGACGCATGAGCAACGCGCTGCGCGTCCCTGGCTGGCCCGCCATCGACGCGCAGACGCGGATGCGCCTGTCCAGCGCTATGGATCAGCGGGCGCTGACCACGGCCTTAGGCGCGAGCCTCGGCGTCCTGCTGCCCGAGGAGGATCCGGGGGTGGTCATCCTGCGCGAGCTCGAGTTGGAATGTGACCTCGACCTCGCCTGCGACTCCTCGCGCCTCGCGGCCCACTGGGCCGACGTGTTTACCAAGCGACTGCTGGCGCGCTTGAGTGACGCTAAGGGAATCGGTAGTGACATGGTTCGCTTCCGAGATTCCGTCGAGCAGCTGGCGTGCTTCTGCGTCGACCTGAGCCGTGGTCGCGCCTGGGATCACTGGTACCACCGCTGCTTCGAAGGCCTTCGCGCATTGCCCGCGAGCACCGCGCTTCGCACGGCATTGCTGCAAGACGCTGCACGCGGTGAGCACGCCTTGCTTCGCCTGCAGGGTGAGGCGCTCGGCCAGGTACTGCGTGCACTCACCGCTTCGGCCGCGTGGACCCTACTCGCCGAGCTGGGCCAGCGCACCGATACTGCGAGGCTCGATCCAGAGGATTGGCATGTCCTGCAGCGGACGCTGGCCCCCTCGTACCCGCTGGCTGACACGCCCTCAGGCGCCCATCTCGCCCTGACCCGCTACCTGGCGGCCCGTCACCAGTGCCCCGAAGTGCCCGCCTCCAGCGCGGCGACGTGGGCCACCGCCAGCGCGGCGTTGGCCATCGATGTTTCGCCTGAGCGAAGGGGCGCGGACACCGGCACGAGCCTTGCGAGGCAACTCGCCGACGACCCAGCCGATGCGATCGCCAACCTCGGCGCTGAGTGGCTGCAGCCCCTGCGCCCGCTACTGCGGGCCGCCAGAGGCGATCGCCAGGCGCTGCTGAGGCATGTGGATCCCCTGGCTTCGAACACGAAGAACACGCTGGAAAGAGCGCATACGCGCTTCGGCGGCGCGTTCCTCCTCGCCCCGGGCCTGCGCATACTGACGTGTCTCGGGCTCGACGATCAGGCGGATCACCTCGGCGAGGACTCGCCGCACGCCGCGCTACGCCTGCTCTTGTTGAGCCTGGCCCTGGGTCGATCGCAGGCGGACGCCTGCTTCAGCGACCCCGTGGTGCGCAATCTGTGCGGCGTGGGTCCTAAGTTGACCGCAGCCGCCACCGTGGCGTGGTGCCGACACAGCCTGGCGCTCCCGATCGCTCGCGATGCCCTTCCCGTCAGCCCGTCGCCGCCGCCTGACGACACCGCGTGGCTTAGCCCTCCACCCGCGCTCGATCCAGGCTCGCGGGTGCGCGACGCCCTGCTCCCCCTCGCCTACGCCTTGTGGGATCCCCTATCCCGCAGATTAGGTCGACTCGGTCGAGCAAGCTTGCCCTGGATGTACACAAACCTGATGCCGCCCCACGCCACGGTAACGCGCGAGGACGGTGCCTGGGACGTCGCCCTCGCCCCGGCGCCGCTGCAGGTGATGCTGAACGTGAGCGGCATCACGGGCGAGCAGCACCTGCTGCCGTGGCTCGATGACACCCGTATGCAACTGAGGTCGACGCCGTGGAACAACGCGTAGCCGCCGACTACCAGCTTCCGCTCCAGTGGTTGGATCACCTCCTGCAGCGCGAGGTGCTGCGCCTGCGTGCGCGCTACGAGCTATCCCTGGACGAGTTCCGCGGGCTCTACGTGAGCGACGCGCAGGTGGACGCCTTGCTGGCGCAGCGCGAGGAGGATGAGGACACGATCGGGCTGACACGCGTGCGAGCGGACGCGAGCCGCCTGCGCGCCGATGCCTGGCAGCAACTCGACGCGATCCCCGTGTGGCGCCACGCCGTCGCCACCCTCGGTCTCAACGACGCTAGCCAACACGTGTTGCTACTGGCGTTGGCACCGCACCTCTGCCCCGCCTACGCCACGCTGTACGCCTATCTGAACAACGACGTGAGCCGGCGCTGGGTAACGCCAGATCTCGCCGCCCGCGTCTTCCGGGCGCACGCGCCCAACGCCCTGATGGATGCCCTCATCGACAGCTCAGGGCTATACCGATCGCTCCCCGAGTCCGATCGCAACAAACACAGTGAATCCCTGCAGAGCTTCGGTTGGACCCTGAACGCCGCAGCGGCGGACGTACTGATCCGGCCGCAGGGTAGTCTGCCTGCACAACGTATCGATACGGAGCTGCCACGAGACTTTGCTGCCTACGCGCGGCTACTGCGCCATCGCAGTACACCACCGCTCCTGTTGCTGACCGGCAGCCGCGGCAGCGGGCGCTGCGCCCTCGCCCGACGCCTCGCCGAGGCGGCGGGCAGAGCACTGATCGTGGTCGACGCCACGACGCTACCCCCCGCGTTCGCCGACCTAGATCGCGCCGTCCAGGACTGGTCTCTGCGTGCACGCTTGAGCGATTCCATGGTGTACCTACGCGGCTTCGCCGACGTCGATCCGGACAAAGACGGCGCGGCGCGACGTTTCGTTCGCGGCATCGCCGAGAGCCACACCGAGATCGTGGTGCCGGCGTCGGCCGGGTTCGCCTGGAGCCACTGCTTCCGCGGCCTCGGCGCGACCTGCCTGACGGTCGCCGGTCCGAACAGCGAGGAGCGCGCCTCCCTGTGGCAGCATGCCCTGGGCGACTTGGCGCCGCGCTCGCCTGACGACGTCGCCCGTGTCGCGAGCGAGTACGAGCTGACCCCGAGTCAGATCCAGGATGCCGGCGCCTGGGTGACCACCCAACACCGCATCAACGGCTCGGCCGACGAGCGTCCGCCAGCACACGCGCTGCAGGAGGCCGCAAGACTGCACTCGCTCGGGCGCATGGAACAGCTCGCCACGCGCGTGCGCACCCAGTTCGATCTCGACGACCTCGTGCTTCCGCGCACCACGCGCTCCCGGGTGGGAGAGCTCATCGATGCGGTTCGCCATCGTCACGCCGTGCTGGAGCGCTGGGGCATGCGCGAGCGCTGCGGCGGCGCCAGCGGCCTGGTCGCCCTGTTCGCCGGTGGCAGCGGCACCGGGAAGACGATGACCGTGAGCGTGATCGCCCGCGAGGTCGGACTCGACGCCTATCGCATCGACCTCGCCTCCGTGGTTTCCAAGTACATCGGTGAGACGGAGAAGAACCTCGAGCGGATCTTCAGTGCCGCCGCCAGCGCCAACTGCATCCTCTTCTTCGACGAAGCAGACGCGCTCTTCGGCAAGCGTTCGGAGGTCAAAGATGCCCACGATCGCCACGCCAACGTGGAGATCGCCTACCTCCTGCAACGGGTGGAGGTGCATCCGGGCGTCGTGATCCTGGCCACCAACATCGCCAAGAACATGGACCCGGCCTTCAGCCGCCGCGTGCACTACACCCTCGACTTCCCCAAGCCGACGGCCGAGCTACGCGAACAGCTGTGGCGCGGGATGTTCCCGCCTCAGGCGCCGCTGGCGGACGATCTCGACTTCGACTTCCTGGCGCGCGGCTTCGAACTGACCGGCGGTGAGATCCGCAACCTCGCCCTCGACGGCGCCATGTTGGCCGCGGCGCAAGACAGTCGCATCGACATGCGCTGCCTGATCAAGGCGGTCGCGCGGCGGCTGCTGAGCGAAGGTCGCGCCCCGAGCGCTGCCCAGTTCAAGCAGTACGCGCATCTGCTCGACGCCCACGCCAACGGCGTCGCGCTCAACGGCCGCGCCGCGCCGTCGCCCCACCCTTCCCCGACCCACTGGAGCTAGGCCATGGCCATCAACACCGCCCTGCTACACGATGAAGCCACCGATGCGGTGGTGGATGCGTTGAAGGACCTCTACAAGGACAGTAGTCCCGATCCGGATGCGATGCGCGGCTTCGCCGAAGCGTTGGCGCAGATCGCCGTCGCCACGGCGCAGCACTTGATTGCGCGGGCTGAACTGGATGGATCGGGTAACGGCATCGTGTAGGTGAGATTTGCTACCTCGGAGGGCTCATGACTTCGCTCTACCGCTGCGCTCAACGTCCACCGGACAGCCGACCCTTACCGACGGGAGCGAAGACCGACTCCGCCCGCCCGGCGCGACGCCAGGGCCAACTCCCGGGTCTGTTGCAGCACCAACTGGAGGCGATGAGCGGCCTGGACCTGAGCGACGTGCAGGTGCATCGCAACTCGAGTGAGCCGGCGCGCCACCACGCCAATGCGATCACCCGTGACGATCGCATCCACCTAGCGCCCGCACAGGACCACCTGCTACCCCACGAGGCATGGCACGCCGTGCAGCAGAAACAACACCGGGTGACTGCCAACGCCTCCTTCGCGGGCGATCGCGTGAACACCTCGCCAGCACTCGAACGTGAGGCGGACAGCATGGCCCAGCGGTTGAGCACGGCGCACAGCCCGTCAGCGAAGACGCCCCCACGACGCCGAGCGACGGCGACACGCGGCGTGGTACAGATGGCGCCCAACCAGGCCGGTACTGCGGATCCGCAACACCTGCTCGATCAGGTGCGGGCTCTGGAAGCCCGCGGCCTGGGGCGCCAGGAGATCCTGGACCGCATCAGCGATTCGCACGGCGGCAACGACCATCGCTACATCTACACCGATCGTCACGGTTGGGTGGACCTACGCCACTTCGGCGCCGCCGGGTCCTGGGCCATGAGTACCGGCAGTGTGATCACCGAGGGCCTCGGGTTCCTGAACGAGGTGGTCCAATGGGGCAGCGAGTGGGGCGATAGCTACCGCAGTGGTTTCTCGCCGGAGGACATCCCGAGCAACGCAGCCGGCGCGCACTTCGGCGACGATTTCGTCTCAGACGACGAACTGCTCTCGGCTTCCCTCGAACGCTGGCTGGAGGATGTCGGCGCCCGAGACCAGGACGATCCCCTCGCCGGGCGCTCATCCCTGCCTGCGACGGACCCTGCCGTGCGCGGCGGCACCGACCGAGGGTCATCGAACGCCTCACGGACCCAGTCCACCGTCTCCGACAACGACGCGGTGAACGAGCTCGAGAACGAGTGCACCTCGGGCTGGCGCGAGCTCAACACCGTCGGCGGTTGGTATCGCCTGTTCGGGCTTTAGCGGCCACCGCGCGCCTCGCCTAGGGTGGTGGTGCGGGTCGCTTGGTGCAGGACCCTGGGCCGAAGGTCACGCGCGCGTCCGTGCACTTGAAGTCGTAGGTGCAGCGTGGGTACTTGTCCTTCCACAAGGTCTGCGCCAACAGGTAGTAGGGATACTTGGCGAAGGAGATGGCGACGACCTCCCCGGTGGAAAACTCCACGAAGCAGCTGCTCTTCTTCGTCACCGCGCCGATGAAAATGATGTGTCCGGGCTTACCCGACTTGTTGGGCTCGGTATGGCCGCTCGCCAACAGGTGATGGTGAGCGAGGGCGCCGGCGATGGTGGTCGCGCTCAGCTTCGGGCATGGATCCTCGGGCTGCGCGTCGGGCGTCGACCCCAGTACCCCGGCATGCTCGGCAAGCTGGGCCATCGCCATGTTCCCGGTGGCGAGCAGCCCAGCGCCTTGCGGGCCTGCGGGTGAGGCCGGGCACTGCGGGCAGCAGTCCTGTTGCATCTGTTGGTTGCCGCCAAGATCTGGGATGGCGGCGGAAACGGCCTCAGGGGTCTCAAGTGATCCACCTTGCATTTCGAGGCTCGGCGCATAGCGGTAGGTCATAGGCCGACTGCTCAGTCCTTCTGTATCTTGCCGCGCTGGTGCATGACGCCGAAGTTCCAACCGAGGTTGAACATCAGTTCGAACTGACGTCTGTCGCCTTCCTCGATCCCCAGCGACTTACTCTGCGCTTCGGACAGGTTGTCCTGGCCCGTATGGAACTGAGTGCCGAGGAAGAAGGGCCCGACATTGCCCTTCAGCTGGGCGCCGTAGAGCATCGGCATGTTGGGGTCGAACCAGCTCGGCCGGGCAGCGGAAAAGCCACCGCTCACGGACCACTCGGGCAGAGCGTCCTTGTCGACCTTGCCTTCGCTGTCGCGCGCAAGCTGCTTGTAGCCGAGGCCAGCGTTCATCATCGCCAGATAGAAGGGTGCAGCGCCGCCGAAGGCGGTGGTCGCCGATGCGTTGAAAGACAGGCTCTGGTCGTCCGCCGTCAGCATGTCGCCTAGGGTTAGAAACGGTGTGATCCGAAAGCGATGATCACCCACGCCGGAGTCCCCGTCGGCCAGCTGCTTCGCCTCCTTGCTGCCCGGCTTCCAGTTCAGATAGCCGGCGCCCAAACCGATCTCGCTGAGCGGGCTGCCTTCCATTGCGCTGTAGCTGTAAGCGCCTCGCAGGTACAGCATCTGGGCGCGGAATCGATCGTCTGCGCGGACACCCCCCTCCAACAGCCCCGTGTGGCCGGCGCCGCCGGCGAGTACGCCACCTTCGAAGTAGTGCGAGTCGACAGCCCCACCCGCCGCTTGGTTGGCGGTGGGTGTGGTGCCTTGGTACTTGAACCACGGCATGAGCTGCGGACCGCGGTACTTACCGAGCTTGCTGCTGTCCGCGCCGTCGGGCGCCAAGAGGGGCGCGACGTTGAACGGTATGCCCACCGTGCCCTTCTTGCCCTGACCGTCGCCCGAGACCTGGTAGTCCAGTTCGAACCCCGGCAGGCCCGGCACGCTCGGATGGCTGTCGCTGCTGCCCTTGTAGCTGGGGGCGCTCAGGGGGCCCATGCCACCAAACACACCGGGTGCCTTGAAATACGGCAGACCGGTGGCTGCGGCCATGCCGATGCCGCGGATCAACCCCAGGTGCTGGAGCCACAGCGGGTCAGCAAAGGCGTCAGGCTCCTCCTCCCCCTTGGACGCGTCGTGCTTGGCTGCGACGACGCCTGAGTTCACCGCCTGCGCGAGGCCCAGGAAGAACGCGGTAGTAGCAAATCCCTTCGGGGACTTGAGCGCCGGCAGGAGACGGTGCTTCAGAAACAGGTCAGACCCGACGTAGTCGGCGATACGCACTCCGCCCCCGAGGCTCGCGAGATCGAGGACGCTGCTAACGGTATCTTTGCTCCCGCTGATGCCAAGGGGCCCCAGGGTCTTCACGTAGTCTTCGAACTTGCCGCCGTAGATGCCGGCCATCAAGCGTGCGTTGAGCAAGGTGTAGACGGACGAGTACTCGGTGCCTTTGAGGGCGAGGCTCGGGTCGTACTCGAGGGCTCGTCCCTGGTCGAAGCCGATGAACTTCGCGCCGTAGAGATCCTTGTAGACCTCTGAGATGAGGTCCGTGTTGTTGTAGTCCGGGTCCGGGATCTCGACCTTTGCCTCGTCGTCCTTTTTCGGCTCTTCGAACTGGAGGGCTGGCGTTGGCCCGCTAGGCATCTTATCGAGCACCCCGGCGGCGGACTGGCCAGCACTCACCTTCGCTGCGACCGCGTCGGCATGCCGTTCGTGACGATCTCCGCGGCGCCCACGGCCCGGCGCCAGGGTGCTGGCGCGGCGTTGCTGGAGTGCGTGGGCGGCTTCGTGCGCCGTGGTGGCCAGAGAGGGCGGGCGAGCGAAAACGACCGTGTCGCCCCGCGTGTAAGCGTTCACGCCGAGTTGAGCACAGGCACGGGCCGCTTGGGGGTCGTGGTGCGCGCGAAGACCCTCCAGTGCGTTCTCACCGAAGGCGCGGTCGAGTTGCGCACGGTGCGGCAGCGGCTGCGCACTGCCCTGCATGCCCTCGCGGGCTATCCGATGTTCGTCGCCTGACCCAAGCGATTGGCGGGCGCGCTGCATGCTCTGGTTGCAGACGGCCCCACGGTCAGCCGCGGAACCGTGGCCGCGGCCTTTGGCGGGAGCGTTCGCCGCCTGCTCGGCGTGTCGCTGGTGGGTGGGTTGGGCCGGTGTGCGCATCGGGCTCTCGGCTGGCTGGCGATAGGCACAGGCGCGAGTCACGCGAGGCCCTATATCTACCATAGCGCCGTTTGGGTAGCGTTCCTAGCAAGCCCCGGCCGGCGGCCCCCGATCACCGCAGCGCATCATAGACACCGTTGCCCACGGCATCGATCCCAGACGGCTCGTCAGCCGTTGCGCCCGGCAACGGTTGTGGACCCAAGTTCACCCGCGATGGGTGTTGATTCTGTCGTATATTGTTCGAGATTATTAGGCAGGCAACCGAATCGATAGGTCGGGTGATCATGAAGACGCCTTCGAACATCGCAAGTGTTAGCGGCCGGACACCGCACCTAGCGGCATTCTCTGCCCTTGCGACGACGGGCCTGCTCTGCGCCTTGGTCCTGACAGCCGCTGGCGCGGCGGCGCAGACGCCCGCCACCCCGGCGGACCCGAGCGCGGGGGTGACTCCGCTCACGCAAGGCATGCGCCTACCTCGGCGAACACCGCGCCCGGCTACCCACGAGGAGCTCTGCCGACTGCTGGTCACCGAGCTGGGCACGATCGCCACGCACCGTTGCGAGACGGTCCACAGCGACAAGAAGCTCGACAGACGAATCCCCTACGAGGTCTACCGCGCCATCGAGCGAGCCCAGATCGCGCCGGCGCGGGTGGAGAACTCGGCGGTGGCCGTCACCATGGCCGTGCGCATCCTGGTGACCTGTAACACGGACGGGTGCGAGGTCGAAACGCTCGCGAACTGCGGCTTGCACGCAGACGATCTCGGTGATCGCTACGTCGAAGCGCAGGAGATCCTGCAGAGCACCGGCACCTGGTACGACCGTCGCCTCAATTCCACCCATTGCGCCAAGACCGAGACGAACGGCACTGCGTCCTGCTCCGACTACGACGTCTACAAGTCACAGGCCCTGGCAGAGGTGAGTGCGACGGGCGAGCTGCACGCGGTGCTCGAAGCCGACGATGAGGACGATGGGCTGAAAGCCCTGGGGCGCCTGGATGAGGCGTTGGCCGATGTGCGCTTCATTCCCACGGTGTCCGCAGACGGGCAGGTGGTTGCGGCATCCGCGCTGGTGACACCCATTCATAGCATCGACAGCAAAGCCGTCGGCAAGCCGCACTGCGTGGAGGTCGACCTCGAGCGATCGAAGCTCAAGCGCGAGTACTGCTACTCCGAGCAGGAGTACCACGAGTGGCGTCCCGGACCGACGGAGCGCATGGCCAACCACAGGAGGATGAGCGACTTTGTCTCCATGATGGCCATGTGGATGACCAGAGCGGGCGACGTCATCGTCCCCTAGCGCTCGCGCTTGTGCCTCGATTCCGCTCAGGCGCTAAGCTAACGTTCGGTGCGCTCCGCGCATCCTAGGAAAGGGCCGGCAGGACTCTGCCCCACTCGCCTCACTGCAAGGAACGCTGTGCTTCAATCGATGCAACGCCTGGCGCGCGTGGTCTTCCCCGTGCGCCATCTACTCGGGGTGATGATCGCCCTGTGCGTAGCCGCCTTCGCCTACATATTGCTAAGCGGTGACCCGGCGCTCGACGCTTACCTGCTGCCGACGCTCGCCGCTCTAGGGTGGAGCCTGTGCCTGCTCGGCATCACCATCGCCTTCACCACCCTGCCGGAGCCGGTGCAAGCGGGAGACCGGTTCTTCCAGCGCATGCGCAAGCGCTTCCGCCGCTTCATCAGCTGGATCTGGTCCGTGTGCTTCATCGTCTGCAGCGCGATGCTGCTGTTCTTGAGCTTCCGCGCGCTGAGCCTGGCCTTGGCATCGCCCTGATGGCCTAGGGCAGCGCCTACCTCGCGATTAGAAGCGGGGTAGCTCGCCGTTGGCGATCCACGGCATGCCGAACGCCAGCAGGACACTCACCACCAGACCGATCATGGCCCGCACCAGGTCCGTCCCCACGTCTTTGAGCGCGTCGCCGCGCGCGCGCATGTCTGTCAGCATGGCGATGGCCAGCTCGCGCCCGGCCAGCAACCCGAGGAACACCCAGGTGGTGCTCATCGGGATGTCGTTCATCTGCTTGAAGTAGAACAGGATGCAGCCGTAAACGAAGTCGATGATCGTGGCAGCACGGATATCGGTGGTGTGCGTCTTGGTGAGAACGATCTTCTGGATCTCACCGCCGCGGGTGGCGAAGACGTAGGCGTGCAGAATCAGCATCGTCCCCGTGGCGAACAGCAGCAGCGTGGGCGTAAAGCTCACCTGCACGCCCTCAGCGAGCTGAATCGTGTCGCGCGGGAGGTAGACGAAGATATTCGCTAGGTCCTGCATCAACCATTGCGACCAGAGAAACGCGGTCGATGTCCATTGCAGGATGGTCCAGTGGAACCCCGGCGGACGGTCGCTGGTGCGGCGGATCCACCTCTCGAAGGTTCGGCTGATGAGCGCGTAAAGCAGCGCACCGGAGGCGAAGGCCACGAGCCAGCCGAGCGCCGACTTGATCAGCATGGACTGGAGCACCCCCTCGGTGGCCGCGCCGCCGGTGACGGCGAACATCGTGAGCACCATGAAGGTGGTGGACACGGGGATACCGAGTTGGGTGAGGGCGAGGAGGAACAGGGGGGGCACGGCGTGCCACCACTGAATGCCGGTCTGCGGGTAGGGGATCGTGTTCAGGCGGCCGAAGGCGATGTCACCGTCGAGGGTGAAGAAGCCCCACACCATGATGGCGACGATGATCGAACTAGCGTAGAGCCACAGCACCCACCAGGGACGGTTGCTGTTGGAACTGAGGAAGGTCCCCAGCGTTTGAATCGCGTCGTTAGCTACGATGGAGTACGCCGCGAGCAGAAAGCCCACGACTGCAAATATTTCGATGCCCAAGGGAGCTGGCCTGGTGCTAGTCCTGACAGGTTGTCCGCCGGAATCCGGTCCTTGCCGAAGGCAGCAGGCTGCCCGGGCGCGATTCTACCTATCTTCGCCATCGAGTCCATAGACTCGGCAAAATTCCCATTATTTTCCGAGCCTTGTTGCCACCACCGGGCAGCTTTTTGCGCAGCGTGCGACGCGCCTCGCTCGGCTGGGAGCCCCGGTGCGGATCGCGTCGCGGTCGAACGCGTTCCTGTACATTTAGGCCTCCCGGAAGCACGTTCGCGGTGCGGGGCGCCGATTTCTGGCCCAGTCGCCCGAGGGTACGTCACCGATTGGGCTGTGAGCCACGGGCGGTGGCGTGCGTGACTCGAACGCGCACCAGGGACCGAACGGATGAGGACAACGCGGAGCCAACGCTGGTGCGACGAGTCATTCCCCTGCTCTTCTTGGGCTTCGGTATCTGGAAGCTGCTTGGGGAGCCCGACAACTGGTTCTACTGGGTGTGGTGCGGACTGTGCGGGTACGCAGTGTTGTTCCCCGACTCGTCCACTGGCGAGGGTAGCTGGTTCCTCGAATCGGACGACGGCGGCGACAGTGGCGGGGACGGCGGCGGCGACTAGCAAACGCTCAGGCGCGGTTCGACGTGGCACGTGCCGCGGTCACCCATCGTTTTCGTTCGCTACCGTGCCGCCGGCCCGCACCCTCGTGAATCCAGCGGCGTGAGATCATCGCGCATCGTCTTCGCGCGCGGATAGCCGATGTCGTAGGCGAGCCCGGCGCGCGCAAGTCCGTCGATCACCCACCACCCAGGGTCCGCCTGCCCGTCCAGGCCGATGCGCGCAGATTCCGGGAACGCATGGTGGTTGTTGTGCCAGCACTCCCCCATGGTCAGCACGCCCCAACCCGGCAGATTCGAGGCTTGCACGCCTGCCTCGCGTACCCACCACTCCCCTGGCCCTGGGTTGTGGGTGATGTAGGTCACGGTCCAATGGCCGGCCACGCTGAGCACGATGCGCGCGGAGACGCCCCACACGACCCAACTCCAGCCGCCCAGCCAGTAGAGCAGCGCCGCGACGGGCAGTTGCTGCAGCATCCAGGTTCGCTCCAGGAAGCGATACCACCGGTTCTCGTCGGTGGATCTGTCCACGCGAAAGGCGGGGGGGCGATCGAAGGCGAAGCGACAGTTGAGGTTCCACAGCGCATCCACCACGAATCCTCGCCGATGGGAGAAGAAGTCATGGCAGTGCGGGAGGCGTTGCGCCCAGTCACGCACGTCGTGAATGCGCAAGATGCCCAAGGGCCCGGCCATCCCCACCAGCACGCCGAGGTACACGAGCACGCCGTCGATGAGCGGGTGGGTGCGGAAGGTGCGATGGATGAGCCGCCGGTGCATGCCCACCGAGTGCCCGAGCAGCAGGGTCGAGTACGTGAGCACGAGGCACACGAGCACTGCATCCATCGAGAAGAACAGGGGGCCGCCCAAGGCGGTGACCAGCAGGTGGCCGTTGAACCACAGGGATTTCACGGGCGCCCACACCACCTTGCCGTCTGTGGCGTTGGCACCCTCGCCATCGACTCTGAACACATCGGGTCGCATGGCGCTCTCCTAGCAGGTGGAACCGGGAAGGAGGCAACCTAGCGAGGGGAGGTGTCGATGCATGGGCGGGCTCCTGGCGTTCGTTTCCTAGCGGACGCTCAGTAGGCACCAGGCGCGGGCACGCGGTCTTCCGAATGCCCAAGACGGCAAGAATCCGGAATCGGCAGCAATCGAATCAGATAGTTAAGACTTCCCAGAAGATAAATCGGAAGCTCCCGGCGAACCGCGGCGGACTAGGGCTCTACACCCTCAAAGCGGATGGAAGGCCGAGGCGCGACGCCAGCTCGCGCCCTCGTAGCGCACAGTGAAGACGCTCCCCGTGTTCACCCAGAAATGCTCGCGATTGAACATATACTTCGGTCGGTAATCGGTCTCCGTGGCCGCCAGCCGGTACTCGCTCCAGCGCGACAGCCGCTGCTTGCCGGTCGCTTCCAGTAGGTAGGTGAGCCCATCGCGATTGACCATCACCCAGGCATGGCCCTCGTTCTTGTAGTCGCCCAGGGCCACGCGTGCGTCCACGCCCATGTCGATCAGCCAATCCGCCAGCGCGATGGCGTGGTCTTCGCAGTCGCCGCGGGTCTGGCGAAAGGCCTGGGCCGAGTTCTGCCAGACGTCCTTGAGGCCCGTGTACTGCAGGTGATCGAACTCGTAGACCTTGCGGCTCGCCAGCACGTAGAGGGGCACCCACAGCTGGTCAGTTTCGAAGGGCTGATAACCGATGAGGTAGGAATTGACGAAGTGGTGCAGGTCGTCCAGACCTAAGGCGGATGCGGTGGTGGCCGTGTCGTCGCGACTGCCCCAGCTCCACGCGTAGGTATGGTCCCTGCCCGTTCGGTTCTCGGTGGCCTCCTGCAGCGTGGCCTGGGAGAAACGGCCCGCCTGGCCGGGCACCTCGACGTAGCCGTCCTGAAGCGTGTTCTGGTGCGGCAGTGGCACGGCGCGCGCGCGGCGTAGCTGCTCTTCGATCGATTGGTCGATCGGCTGCCGCCCGTCCAACGCCGTTTGCAGCTCCACCAGGGCGAAGAGGAAGAAGACTACGACGCCCAGCAGGGCGATCGCCGTGCGCACCGTCCCGCCCGCCTCAGCCCTTCAGACCGAAGGACACGATCAGGGCGACGAAGATCAGAATCGTGGAGGCGAAAATGGCCACCGCCACGTTGCCCTTTTTGAGCTCCGCTTCGATGTCGACTGACTTCAGGATCCGTTTGTCGATCAGGATCAGCGCGGTCACGCCGATGATCAGGGCGATGATCGTGAAGAGCAGATTGATGCCCAGATTGAACAGGCTGGCGAAGAGAAAGTCAGTATTCATGGGCAGAGCATACCTGATTCGCGAGCCGTGTCCCCGCGTCGCTACGCGGGCGACCGCTTGGACGCGCCAGATCACTGGTACGCCCGCCTCCACTGCTGCGCCACACGCCGAAGCGATGTGCTAGCCTACGCTCCGTCGTTTTCGCCGCCACACCCGAAAGGCCATAGATGGACCTCGTCTACCCGAAAGAGAAGCCTCTCTTCCTCATCGCTCTGGTCATCTCCATCTTGGTCTGGGCCCTCCTGATCCTCGGCACCCTGGGGCTTGCGCTCCTTTACGGCTTGCTCTTCTACGTCCTCATTCTCTTTGCCCAGTCCGCCTTCATCACCCAACTCAAGGGCAACGGCGTCAAGGTAACCGCCGAACAGTTCCCCGACCTGCACCAGCAGGTCATTGAATGCTGCGAAAAAGTCGGTATGGACGAGCCGCCGGAGGTGTACCTCCTGCGCACGGATTTCTTCAATGCCCTGGCCACGCGTTTTCTGGGGCGGCACTTCATCGTGCTCTTCACGGACGTGGTGGATGCCCTGGAAGACAAGCCCGACGCCGTTCGCTTCTACATCGGCCACGAACTCGGTCACATCCATCGCAAGCACCTCAAGTGGGGCCCGGTCATCGCGCCCGCCCTCATCCTGCCCATCCTCGGCGCCGCCCTGCGTCGCGCGGAGGAATACACCTGTGACCTCTACGGCTCCGCGTGCTGCGCGAACGACGGCGACGTGGCGGCGGCGATGGCCACGATCGCAGCGGGCGATACGCGCTGGAAGCAGATGAACGTGAACGCCTACCTCCAGCAGATCAAGCAGACGAGCGGCTTCTGGATGTCGTTCAACGAAATCACCAGCGACTACCCATGGCTATCCAAACGACTAGGCGTGGTGCTCGCCGCACGTCAGGGCAAGAACCTGACCCGACCCTCTCGCCACCCACTGGCCTGGTTCCTGGCGATCTTCGTGCCGCGAATGGGCGGTGGCGGCTCGATAGGCGGGGTGGTATTCCTGGCGGCGATCGTGGCAATCCTGGCCGCAATCGCGATTCCCGCCTATCAGGACTACACGGCGCGAGCCGTCGTGACACAGGCTTACCTCACAGGCACCACGGTCTCGAATGAGATGATGGAGTACGGCGCGGCCAACCAGTCCTGGCCCGAGAGCCTCATGGACCTGGGCTATTCCACGGACTCGCTTCCGATCGGCGACGGCGCGGCGCTGTCCATCTACGAGAACGGCATCATCGGCGTGGAGATCACCGCGGTGGGCGCGGATCGCTACCTGGTGCTGGAGCCGCAGGTGGACGACGATGGCGCAGTCAACTGGGTCTGCTATGGTCAAGACCTGGAAGAGAAGTACTTGCCGATGGCGTGCAAGTAGCGACTAACGCCGCGAACGATCGGGAACCCACTCATGCGACTTCACCTCTCCACCTGGCAGGAAGTGGAAGCCTATCTGCAGACCAGCACGGCGATCCTCATTCCCATCGGCTCCACCGAACAACACGGCCCCACGGGTCTCATCGGCACGGACGCGCTCTGCCCTGAGATCATCGGTGGCCTCGCCGCCGACGACAGTGGACTGCTGATGGCGCCCACCTTCAACGTGGGCGTGGCGCAGCACCATCTGGCGTTCGCAGGCTCCATGACCCTGAGGCCATCGACGTTCATCGCCACCATGGTGGACTGGGTGGACTCCTTGGCGCGACACGGCTTCACCCACTTCTACTGGTTGAACGGACACGGCGGCAACATCGCCACCATCAACGCCGGCTTCGCCGAGATCTACGCAAGCCGTTCCTTGGACGCAGGGAACAGCAAGCCACCGGTGAGATGCCGACTGCAAAACTGGTGGGACGGCAAAGAGACCTTCGCCAAGTGCAAGGCGCTGTACGGAAAATCCCACGGTTCGCACGCCACCCCTTCGGAGGTGGCGGTGACGCAGTTCGCCTATCCCGAGCACATCAAGCGCGCACCGCTGTCACCTGAGATTGCGCCCAACGGTGAGTTCACCGACGCCGAGGACTATCGACGACTTTTCCCGGACGGTCGCATCGGCTCCAATCCCGGGCTGGCCACACCACAGGATGGAGAAGTGCTCGCCAAGCTTGCCGCCAAAGAGGTGATCGAGGACTTCGCGCGATTCTCCAGCGGTGATTGAGATTGCTGCGACCAATACGAGGATTGCTCGTCCTCCGCCCGTGAGTCGCGCTCTTTCCTGACACCGCCACCTTTAACGGCTTCCGCGACGGATCCGTCGCGGGCTAGCGCGCCTGCACCGCTCTGACCCTACCCCACTTGCGCCCTGATCTAGCGCTGCACTGACCAGACTCGGGTCCGTCCAGGCGAGTTCAGCCGGGTAAGCACTCCTAACCGCCTGGCACGTAGGCTCGCCGCCCCGCACCGTTCATGCGGCCTTCGACACGTCTCGTACGCAGTCCCGTGTCGCCCTCCCGCACCCGCTGTTAGCTTCCTCTACAGCCAGAGCGATGGCCTTCGTGAAGATCACTGGAAGCTATCCAGGCCGTTCGCTCGGCCACCTGAATGCGTAGAACGCACTACTCGAGTCCATACAAAACTTCTCACTCTCACCGAAGTTTGCGACATGCGGTTCGCTACCTTCGGCCCCCTTCCTCAACCCAGGAGATGGAACATGCCTCGCCAACTCTCACGCCCGATCACTGCCGCCACCCTGCTCACGGCAGGTGCGCTGGGCGCACTGATCCAGCCGACCCTCACCTACGCAGCCTCCGGGAACCAAGGGCAACTGCTCGCAGCGAACTACGGCAGCGCCAATCTCCCTCAGAACCTCGGCGCATTGGTATGCCCGGAGGCGCCCGGGCGCGACGGCATCCCGGTCCACTTCGAGACGCAGGTGAGCGGCCCGGTCTACCCGGAGGATTTCATCGTTCGCGGCGCGGACGGCGACATCCGACCCGTGCTCTGCGCCACCTTCGACCCCTCGGACGATGTCGGGGATCGACGATCGATTCTGCTCGTCGGGGAGTTCGGTGACGGCGAAGACCAGCCCGTCTCCGTGGAAGTGGTCGGTGAGATCTGGTCCCTGGACTTCACCGTGTCGTACCAGGGCGCCTACGTGGCCATGACACCGCTGGAAGCGCCGCCCGCACTGATTCTGGCCGAGACGGTGCCGCAGGAGGAGTGGGACCTCGACAACCCCGGCACGCCGCTGCCGTGGGGTGGCGGCACGGGATGCCCGTCGGAAGGTACGCAACAGGTGCTCCGGGTCGCGTGGGGCGGTGGGGTGCTCGCCGTCGGCGGCACGGAGGTCACGGCGCAGGAATGGCGACGCTACTCGGTCGCCATGCGTTTGGCGGATGGCAGCGTAGCCTTCGTCCGCCCCTCCGCGATCGGGGATTTGAACGATGGCGATAACAACCACGAGCTTTGCCTGAACGTGCGGGGCGAGCCGCTGGCCGTGCGGTTCCCAGCGGGGTTGCTGCAGGATCCTAACAATGATGTGAACGAAGCGTCCCGCATTCGAGTCACCCCAGCACCTTGACGACCCGAGGCACCGCCGCCGTTTGCACCGGCGGCGGATGCCCTGACGCATGAGCGAGCCTGCCGAACGGCGCTGGCACTATCGAACGTCACATGGCACCTTGATCGCTCTTGAACAGAGAGCGTCACCG